>NZ_VMMK01000021.1:2939-85224 GCF_013277255.1 Streptococcus sp. 2154 | reverse complement strand
CTTGAAGCCATAATAAAAAACAGAACTAGCATGAACTAGTCCTGTATACTTTTACCCAATCACACTTCCATTTGGTACAGCTGAATCAACTGTGAGAAGGGTTAATTTTCCATCATGTTCAGCTGAGAGAATCATCCCTTGGCTGACATATTTTTTCATCATTTTACGTGGTTTGAGATTGGCAACGATTTGAACTTTCTTGCCGACCAATTCTTGTTCATTTGGATAGTATTTTGCAATTCCTGAGAGAATTTGACGGTCTTCGCCATCACCTGCATCCAAGCGGAATTGAAGCAACTTATCAGAGCCTTCAACTTTAGAAACTTCTTTGACTTCTGCGACACGGATTTCAACCTTGTCAAAGTCTTCAAACTTGATTTCATCCTTGCTTAGTTTGAGTTCGACTTCGTCTGGATTCCATTCTTTTTCGACAGCTGGCTTGTTGCCTTCCATTTGTTCCTTGATATAGGCGATTTCTTCTTCCATATCCAGGCGTGGGAAGATTGGTGTTCCTTTGGCAACTACTGTTACACCCTCAGGGAAAGCAGCCAAACTCAAGTTTTCAAGACTAGAAACTTCTGCTAAGCCAAGTTGAGTCATAACCGCACGACTAGTTTCCATCATAAATGGTTCAATCAAGTGAGCGACGACACGAAGGCTGGCTGCCAAGTGGCTCATAACACTTGCTAATTGGTCACGAAGAGCTTCATCCTTAGCCAAGACCCATGGAGCTGTCTCGTCGATGTATTTATTAGTACGAGAGATAAGAGTCCAGACTGCTTCAAGCGCACGTGGGTAGTCAACTGCTTCCATGTGTGTATGGTAGTCAGCGATTGATTGCTCTGCTACTTGAGCAAGAGCATTATCAAACTCTGTTACGCCCTCTACATAGGCAGGGATTTGTCCATCAAAGTACTTGTTAATCATAGAAACCGTACGGTTGAGGAGGTTGCCAAGGTCATTAGCCAATTCATAGTTGATACGGCCGACATAGTCTTCTGGAGTGAAGGTTCCATCTGAACCAACTGGAAGGCTACGCATGAGGTAGTAACGAAGTGGATCTAGTCCATAACGCTCTACCAACATTTCAGGGTAAACGACATTCCCTTTAGATTTAGACATTTTACCATCTTTCATGACAAACCAACCATGGGCAATCAAACGATCAGGTAATTTAACATCCAACATCATAAGAAGGACTGGCCAGTAGATGGAGTGGAAACGAAGGATGTCTTTTCCTACCATGTGGAAGACTGTTCCATTCCAGAACTTGTCAAAGTTACCATGTTCGTCTTGACCGTAGCCAAGAGCTGTCGCATAGTTAAGAAGGGCATCAATCCAAACGTAGACAACGTGTTTTGGATTTGATGGGACAGGCACTCCCCATGTAAAGGTTGTACGAGATACCGCCAAATCTTCCAAACCTGGCTCGATGAAGTTGCGTAGCATTTCATTAAGGCGACCATCTGGAGTGATAAATTCAGGATGAGCTTTGAAAAATTCGACCAAACGATCTTGGTATTTGCTAAGGCGAAGGAAGTATGATTCTTCGGATACCCATTCAACCTCGTGACCTGATGGAGCAATACCACCAGTCACATTTCCAGCTTCATCACGGAAAACTTCTGCCAGTTGGCTTTCTGTAAAGAATTCTTCGTCTGATACTGAATACCAACCAGAGTATTCACCCAAGTAGATATCATCTTGAGCAAGTAAGCGTTCAAAGACCTGTGCGACAACTTTTTCATGGTAGTCATCAGTTGTACGGATAAATTTATCGTATGAGATATCTAGTAATTTCCAGAGTTCTTTGACTCCAACTGCCATCCCATCAACATAGGCTTGTGGTGTAATGCCAGCTTCTTCAGCTTTCTGCTGGATCTTCTGACCATGTTCATCAAGACCTGTCAAATAAAAGACATCGTAGCCCATCAGGCGTTTGTAACGTGCTAGGACATCACAAGCAATGGTTGTGTAGGCAGAACCGATATGCAGTTTTCCAGATGGATAGTAAATCGGCGTTGTAATATAAAAATTCTTTTCAGACATAATTTTTCCTTTCCAGGCAAATGAAACCTGTTTTTCTAACACTTCATTATATCACATTTTTAATGAATTTCGATAGGGAAATCCATACAAAAACAAGATAGACGAGTGTCCATCTTGTTGATCTTATTCATAACGAAGGGCTTCAATTGGATCAAGTTTCGATGCCTTGTTGGCTGGCAAGACCCCAAAAATCATACCAACGCTAGCCGAAACTGCAAGACTAAATAGGGCAACTGGGATTGATACTCCAACTTCTATACCTTCTATTAAACCTTGCAGTAACAAACCTGCTAAGGCAGTTAAACCACTTGCAATTGTCAAGCCAATTAAGCCACCTAACAAGGTCAAAATCATGGATTCAATCAAAAACTGAATTAAAATATTGGCACGTGTTGCGCCCAAAGCCTTACGAAGACCAATCTCACGAGTGCGCTCTGTCACCGAAACCAGCATGATGTTCATGACACCAGTTCCTCCAACAAAGAGAGAAATCCCTGCGATGGAACTAATAATCGTCGTCATAAAACTAAACGATTGTTGAATTTCTGCAAATACAACGGACTCATCTGCCACCTGGTATTCTCCCTGTTGTAAGCCTGCAAGCTCTGTCATTTTTCGTGCCAGTTCTGGACCCAGAGTTGGGGTTAAACTGGTATCATTCACTCGAAAAACAATACTAGCTATTTCATCTACATTAAAATTCGCAGCAAGGGAGATATTGGTAGTAATAGGCAAGCCACCAAACCCATATATTTTTGACTTTTTAGCCTCCGGACTAGTATAAACCCCAATGACCCGGTAACTAAATCCATTGACTTCTACAACCTTGTTAATAGCCTCTTGAGGAGATTCAAATAAACTAATGGACAATTCCTCATCTAGCAAAATGACACTTGCAAACTCTTTGAAATCTTGCTCTCTCAGACTACGACCTGCAATAATTTCATTCTTAACAGCGTCCATGTAAGTTCTGTTTCCACCTGTCAAATTAGCATTCTCAACCTTTTTATCTTGATAGGTCAAGATGGCATTCGTTGAATTGGTTACATAGTAACTATCCACTCCCTTGAGTTTGGCTGCCTCTTGGACCCAGGATTCTTGCGGTTTTGGCGGTTCAACAGGAATTTCCTCTTCCTTTCCAGAAACCGTAAAAGCTGATTGTTTCTGAGTAAAAGACCCATCTTTACTTTTTTTAGGAGAGAAGAAGACGCTAATATTTTTCTGAGATTTGGTCATATCTTTATTAACTTGACGAGATAGGGAATCTCCCAAAGCCATAATCACAACAACTGATGAAACACCGATAATAATCCCAATCATGGTAAGCAAAGAACGCATCTTGTGAGCCATGATAGATGAAAAGGCAAATTTCAGATTCTGCATCTTAGTTTTCCTCCTTTCCTAACTGAGCACTGTCAGATGAAATGACTCCATCTCGAATGATAATCTGACGTTTAGCATAGGCAGCAATCTCAGGCTCATGCGTTACCATGATAATGGTTTTTCCTTCTTTGTTCAAGTCAACCAATAGTTGCATAATTTGATTCCCTGTTTTGGTATCCAAGGCTCCTGTCGGTTCGTCCGCTAGGATAATAGAAGGATTGTTTACCAAGGCACGAGCAATAGCCACACGTTGCTTTTGACCACCAGATAATTCCGAAGGCAAATGGTGACTACGTTCTGTCAATTCAACCTTGTCTAAATACTCCTCAGCCAACTTGCGCCGTTTTGAAGACGAAACTCCTGCGTAAATCAAGGGCAATTCTACATTTTGCAGAGCATTGAGCTTCGATAGAAGAAAGAACTGCTGAAAGACAAAACCGATTTGTTGGTTACGAACCTTGGCTAATTGTTTTTCACCCAGTCCAGCCACTTCTTGGCCTTCAAGATAATACTCTCCACTGGTTGGTGTATCCAACATGCCAATCGTATTCATCAGAGTGGACTTCCCAGAACCAGATGGTCCCATGATGGCAACAAATTCACCCTCATTCACTTCTAGATTGATGTTTTTGAGAACCTGCAGTTCTTGGTCACCATTGCGATAGCTTCTGCAGATATTTTTTAGACTAATTAGTTGCTTCATCAGCCTTCACCTCTTTTCCTTCTTCCAAGGAAGACGTTGGGTTACTGATGACCTTGACTCCATTTGTCAGACCTGAAGTGATTTCTTGGTTGTCTGCATCAGCATTGCCCAAACCAACTTCCACTTTCTTGGCCTTTTTCTGCTCGTCAAGCACCCAGACATAGTTCTTATCATTTTCAGTCACAACACTTGTTAGAGGAACCAAAATGGCTTTACTCTTATTTTTGACTTCAACACTTACTGAGAATCCTTGTTTCAAATCACCAACTTCGCCTGTCACATCAATAGTATAAGGGTATTTAGAACCTGTATTAGCCCCAGCTGCTGGACTAGCTGCTTCACCATTGTTTTTAGGATAGTCAGAAATATAGCTTAATTTCCCAGTCCATTTTTTATCAGGATATACTTTAGAAGTAAAGCTTACTTCTTGACCTACAGAAAGGTTGGCTAGATTGTACTCAGACAATTCTCCCTTGACTTGTAAATTTTCATTGCTGACAATATGAACCATAACTTGACTCGCCCCTGTTGGAGATTTAGAAACATTGCTATTGACTTCGACTACAGTTCCCTCTAGGGTACTGAGAACAGTTGTTGCATCCAATTGACTTTGAGCCTTGCTTAATTGCGCTGCAGCATCTGCACGCGCATCACGGGCATCACCCAATTGAGCGTCAATAGAAGCAACAGAATTTCCAGCAACTGGAGTTGGACTTTGCACCGTTACATCTTCTCCTCCTGCTGGTGCAGGTAACTGGGGAGCTGAAGCAGCTTCATTTCGTGCTTGGTTGAGTTCGTTGATATGACGGTCTGCCTTCGCAACTGCTCGACTCGCTGAATCATAGGCCGCCTGGGCTTCTGAACTACTGTACTTGACTAAAGCCTGCCCTTCGCTGACCTTATCCCCCACAGAAACAAGGATTTCGTCTAAATCTCCCTTGCTAGCATCAAAATAAACGTATTGTTCATTTTTTGCCGTTACTGTTCCTGATAATAAAACAGAGGATGCCACGCTTCCTTCCTTGGCAACAACAAGATGAGTAGGTTCATCTTTTACAGCGGTTTGCGAGGGTTGTCTAAAGAGTAAAATCCCCCCGGCACCCAATACAACTACACTCGCAGCACCGATGGCTGCATACAGTTGCCACTTTTTAGCTTTACCATTCTTTTTCTTCATAATGAAACTCCTTTTCTTTTTTACAATACTTTGCTATTATACCAAATTTCCCTCCAGCAAACAATGCAGTTCAGATGGAAATAATGACAGTTCAGGATTAAACAATCGTTCGGAAACCCTCCTTTTCTATTGTACTAGTTATATGATACACTATCTTGACTTATTTGGCAAGCTTTTTTGCAATTTTTTGTGCGTAGCAGATTTTTGCAATCAAATCAAAAAAAAGATAGAATATGACTATCAAAAAATGACACTCGACTATTTAAAAGAGTACAAAGGAGTTTTCAATGAGAGAATACGATATCATTGCTATCGGTGGAGGTAGCGGAGGAATTGCTACCATGAACCGTGCTGGTGAACACGGAGCCAAAGCGGCCGTTATTGAGGAAAAGAAATTAGGTGGAACCTGCGTCAACGTCGGCTGTGTTCCTAAAAAAATCATGTGGTACGGGGCGCAAATCGCTGAGACTTTCCATCAATTTGGAGAAGACTACGGCTTTAAGACTACTGATCTTAACTTTGACTTTGCAACCCTACGTCGCAATCGTGAAGCCTACATTGATCGCGCTCGTTCTTCTTATGATGGCAGTTTTAAACGCAACGGCGTAGAGCTGATCGAAGGTCATGCTGAATTTGTAGATTCTCATACTGTCAGCGTAAATGGTGAACTGATTCGTGCTAAACATATCGTGATTGCTACAGGTGCCCATCCAAGTATTCCTAATATTCCTGGTGCTGAGCTAGGTGGCTCTTCTGATGATGTATTTGCCTGGGAAGAACTTCCAGAGTCAGTTGCTATTCTAGGCGCGGGTTATATTGCCGTTGAATTGGCTGGCGTACTCCACACTTTTGGTGTCAAGACAGACCTCTTTGTTCGCCGCGATCGTCCTTTACGTGGTTTTGATTCCTACATCGTTGAAGGTTTGGTCAAGGAAATGGAAAGAACAAACTTACCACTTCATACTCACAAAGTCCCTGCCAAGTTAGAAAAAACTGCTGACGGCATTACCATTCATTTCGAAGATGGTACTAGTCACACAGCTAGCCAAGTTATCTGGGCTACAGGCCGCCGTCCAAACGTTAAGGGATTGCAACTTGAAAAAGCTGGAGTGACTCTGAACGAACGTGGCTTTATCCAAGTGGATGAATACCAAAATACTGTTGTTGAGGGAATCTATGCTCTAGGTGATGTAACGGGCGAGAAAGAACTGACTCCAGTTGCAATCAAGGCCGGACGTACCCTATCTGAACGTCTCTTTAACGGAAAAACTACTGCAAAAATGGATTACTCAACTATTCCAACTGTTGTCTTTTCACACCCTGCTATCGGAACTGTTGGTTTGACAGAAGAGCAAGCTATTAAAGAATACGGTCAAGACCAAATCAAGGTTTATAAATCAAGCTTTGCATCTATGTACTCTGCTTGCACTCGCAACCGTCAAGAATCCCGTTTCAAACTCATAACAGCTGGTTCAGAAGAAAAAGTTGTCGGACTTCATGGAATTGGCTACGGCGTTGATGAAATGATTCAGGGATTTGCCGTTGCTATCAAAATGGGAGCAACCAAGGCTGACTTTGATGCAACTGTGGCAATTCACCCAACTGCATCTGAAGAATTTGTAACCATGCGTTAATCGAAACAAAAGAAGCAAAGCAAAAAACACTTCTAAATATCAAAAAGCGAGTATTTCCGTAGTTGGAGATACTCGTTTTCTTATGTTTTATTTTATAATATGTTGAAGTAAGATATGCAAAAATCAATTAACAAACCATAGCAAAATACAAGGATTATAATACAATCATTTATTCTTTTCTTTAAAAGATTCATATATTTTTTTATATAATTCTTTTATATCTTTTTTCTGAGAATTCAACTCTTCTTTACCGTAGTCAAAGTTTGCTACCACAAATCCCGCGCCATCATCAGAAAAAGTAAAAAATTCTATTTCAATTAGTTTATTATGCTTAGAGTCCTCTATGGTGTCTCCTAAACCATTATTGAATTTCTTCACTTCTTCTTCACGAACTCCGAACCCTGTAGCAGCTCCATTTGCAATGATGTTTGAAAATACTTCTTCTGAAGATGATACTTCTTTCACAGTTATGAAGTATATAGCTTCTTCCGTTTCTACTTGTCTCACTTTATTCCATTTTTCTGTATCACTAGAAGAAAGCGTATAGATTGTTAACTCTACCGTTGGCTTATTGATATTTTCTTTTGTAATCATTTGTTTTCCAAAAAAGAAAATGGCGAGTACCCCAGTTACAAAGATCAAAGCAATATAAATTTTCTTTTTCATACCTTATACCCTATATCTTTCATGTCAATTATCACATCAACTTCGTTATAGACAGCTGGATCATGTGTCGCTATAATGACATATTTATCTTCAGCTGTTTCATTCAATAGTAAACGAATAATTTCTTTTCCAATCTCACCATCTAAAGCTCCTGTAGGTTCATCTGCTAAGATAATTTTACGTGGTTTCATTAACATTCTGGCAATAGCTACACGTTGAGCCTGCCCTCCAGACAATTCATATATTTTTTGGTGTAAATAGTCACTTGACAGTCCTACTTTTTCAAGTACGTCAGTTATTGTTTTTTTGTCTTTAGTGATAAGGCTCAGATTATCATATACTGTTTTGTTATCTATTAAAGAATAATTCTGAAATACATATCCAACAGTATTTTTAAAAAAAGTTCTTTCTTTTATCTTCCAAATATCTTGTTTATCAACTAAAACATTCCCACTGTCAATTTTTTCTAATCTTCCTATAATATTAAGAAGGGTACTTTTACCGGAGCCAGAACCTCCAATCAATGCATAGCTTTTTCCAGATTCAAATATTAAATTTAAGTCTGTAAAGATCTTCTTTGAGCCGAAACTTTTTGAAACGTTCAAAAGGTCAATTGTCATGATTCATCTCCTTTTAAAATTTTAGTGTAGCTTTCAGATAATTTTCTAAAACTCATTATGATTGACAACATCAAAACTAGCAGAGAAGCCGCTCCAATATATAGCAACTCTATTTGCCCTGTCATAAGAAATGTAAATAGAATAACCATTGTAATAGTCATCATAAAATATTTGAGACTTGAAATTGCTATATATGTTTTTGACAGACCCAAAATGATTTTTTTCACATATTCATTCTGTTTTAGAGTAATAAAAAGTTGGACATATTGATAAATGAGTATAAAGACAATACTGTAAATTATCTTCTGCAAGATTTGTGATAGTAGAATTTGGTGCTCTAAGGATTGAATCTTTAATTTCACAATTTGGTAAACATCTACTGGATTCATTGAGAAATTCAACGGGACAGTCATCTCATTTATTTTTTTTACCGCTTCAGGACTAAAAAGAGATTTATATAGTATGTTACTAGCCAAAGAAAACTTATTATTTTCCATCATTTTGTCCGTATCTAACACAACAACTATATTATCTTTGCTATCTGCTACATTTGCCAGCGGTAAAATATCTTTCATTTTAAGATTATTATCAGCATCCTCATTAAAATAAAAAATTTTTTCCCCATCAGGAATTATTTGTACTGCAAGCTGTTCTTTTGTATAGTTTGTTCCAATAAATTGTTCTGCTACAACTGTATTCTCAATAGATTTCTGGTTTTCTTTCCACTTCTCAGGAATATAAATGGTTGCTATCTTATTATCTAAAAGATGATAGTTTGTTCCATTCACTTTATTTTGTAGGTTAGCACCTGTTTGATTAATATAAATCAACTCTTTATTTATTTCTGGATTCGTTATTCCGTCATTTTCTAATTGTTTAGAAAAGTCTTCTAAAACATGAGATGTTTTCATAAAATCTGGAACATATGCCGAAGATCGTTCAATATATAAGAAATCTAAGTTTTTTAAGGCAGCAACTATCTGTAGATACTGACCATCTGAATCACTAACTTCTCCATTTTTAGCAGAGTTACTTTCAATTCCAAGGAACTCAATCCTTCTCCAGTCTTTTACTGTGTCCCACGGTACTAAATTCTGTATTTGTATGTTCATACTAGATTGACTACTCTTTGTTTCTTGTAAAAAAACTCCTGAGACAAGGATAATAATCGAAATAATAGCAAGCCATACGACAAAAATAAGCTTGTTTTTTGCCTTGTTTTTGATAATTTCAATGGGCTTTTCAATCTGAATCGTCAACCAAAATAAAACAAAGGTAATGAGATCAATGATTTGAAATAGTATAAAATTCGTTAAAAGCAGAGAGAAAAATAACTTAGAACTATAAGTGAAGAAACCATTTCCCAAAAAAGAACTGTAAGAAATCATCAATAAAGCCATCATAATCAGTTCAAAAATAAGAGAAATGCCATACTCTCTTCTTAGATCGTATACAGTCAAGCCCAAAGAACGTCGTATCACTCCTTCTTTGATCTGCCTCGTCCTAACAACAAATAAAACAACTAATAAAGTTAAGTAAATTGAACCCATTAACAGTATTCTTAAAGTTCCAGTGAATTGTAATATTCCTCCTATATACCAAGGATAAGCCATATAGACTGTTTGCAGCCCCGTCATCGTAAGTGGTTTCAAACTATCTACATCCATTTTCCCAAGGGTATAATACATCCCTATTATTGGTGCTGACTTTAATTGTTCATTATTTACATCATCAAAATTTACATACTTCAACTGACCCGAACTCTGAACGATTGGCTTGTAAATGGTAACCTTTTCCGTTTTTGATAAGTCACGAACCATTTCGTATATTTCGTTATTAGAAAGATTACTTTTTCCTTGGATAGAAAAAGCACCATCAATTGGTAAAGGTATGGGGATTTCGGTATCACTAATAGTGACCAGTCCAATTGTAGCAATCAAACAAAAGAAGAATCCAATGATACATAATTTTAATTTCATAAGCAATTACCATATTACAAAAGACCCTATTTTATAATTGGGTCTCCTGTTTTCATAAATTATTTTTAAAATCTATAATAATCCCAATATGCATTTAAGCGAACATCGTTCCAAGATTTTGTTGCACTTGAATATGCCCATCCATAATCTTTTTTTATCGTAAGCTTTAACGGTTCCCCAATAATTCGTTACTGAAAATTTTGAACCAATATTATCTGGAGAACTAACAAAGTAATTTGAATAACCATAGCTATTATCTACACCATACTGCCATACATCAATAATGGGACTTGGAGCAGGGTGTGCTGTAGTTGCACTAACAACACTAGCTGCAGTAGCAAAGCTAAAACTGAAAACACTTGCAGCTAGAAAAACAGATGCTTTCTTATTAATTCTTTTTTTTAATTTTACTTCTCCTTGGATTAAAATATTTGATGAAGACTAAGTAATAGTCCCCTTTTTAGTCCCTCCATATTACTTTAATATGAATTGATTATATTTAGGTTTTTAATCACCGTTATGGTATCTAGAGTCGTTAAAATATCTCGTAACTACCCCTCCTTTTAAAATTGAACACATCTAAATGCATCCGTTTACATTTTTAATATAACACTTATTTTTTAATTTGTCAAATATTTACTAGTATATTTTTTATTAATAAAATAGGATTATCTATACAGACAATTTTCGAATCAACAAAAAAATTATCCAACTTAACCAATAAGCAAAATCGGCCGTTACAGTTTTTGTTACCTTGTTTTAAAAAATTGGTTGACAATGATTCCTCTATGAGTATAATAGTTACTATACATCAGAAAAGAGGTTAACTATTTTGAAAAAAGCTCACATTTATGCTATCCCTGCTATTGGGGCTGCTCTCATTGCTGTTTTGGCACAAATCAGTCTTCCAGTTGGACCTGTTCCCTTCACTCTGCAAAACTTTGCAATCGGCTTGATTGCTACTGTCTTTAGACCGAGAGAGGCTGTACTTTCTGCTGGACTCTATCTTCTTCTAGGTGCTATCGGTCTTCCTGTCTTTGCAGGAGGTGGAGCTGGTTTTCAAGCTTTAGTTGGCCCTACTGCAGGCTATCTTTGGTTTTATCTTGTATACTCTGGACTTACTTCTTCCCTAACCAACAGCGAGAGTGGTATTGTCACGATTTTTCTTGCAAACCTCTTGGGTGATGCCCTTGTCTTTGTCGGCGGGATTCTCAGCTTGCATTTTCTAGCTGGAATGGCATTTGAAAAAGCTCTTATTGTGGGAGTTCTTCCCTTTATTATCCCAGACCTTGGTAAACTTCTAGCTATTAGTTTTATTAGCCGTCCACTACTTCAACGCCTTAAAAATCAGGCTTACTTCGCTAACTAAAAAAGGATATCGAGTTGCCATGACTCAATATCCTTTTCTTTCATTTTGAAAACTTATATTCTTCAAAAATTTCTTCAAACACGTCAGCTTCACCTTGGATTATATATGTGACTGACTTCGNNCCTCAAAGCAGTGCTTTGAGCAACCTGCGGCTAGCTTCCTAGTTTGCTCTTTGATTTTCATTGAGTATTAGTTACCTTTAAAAGCATCCACCATCGTTTGAAATTCTTCATTGGAGAGAGTAATCCCTTTGCCCATTTTAGTATGATCTGGACTCCAAGCACGAATATCAAACTTCGCAGGGGCTCCATTAAAGCTCACACGGTTGATTTCCTTAGTCCAACCTTTTTCGTTTTCAGAAAGAGTCAACAAGTGCTCTTCGATTTCAAATGTAAATTCTGCCATTTTCTTCTCCTTTTTTAGCTTTCATCTGATTATTCGTAAAATCTTGTAGATTTTAGGAAAATTTTATATAATATTGATATAAAAGAAGGGAGGCCAATATGAGACATAAATTCCAGCAAGTTCTAGGTAAAATACATGACTTTTTAAATGGACATGACCAACCTGACCAGACTGAAAGCAACTCCCTTACAGCCACTATTGAAGAGGCTATCCAGAAACAAACTGCTGTTCACCTTATCTTGTCTGAGACAAGCTTTACAGGTGACATCATCAAATACAATCAGCAAGGACAGCAAATTATAGTTAAAAATTTTGCTAAAAATGTAAGCCGTATTATCCGCATAAGCGATATTCAACGCCTGCGATTTGTCCCTTCAACCGTCTAAACAGCCCAAAAAAAATAGATTTAAGAAAGAGTGAGATGTAGTTGCTTCATCCCACTCTTTTTTCTTAGCGAACTTGTTCAAAATGTAAATGAACCGCGATATGATCTCCATAACCACTTCTTTCCAAGTCACGTTGTAGACGATAGGAAATGTAGTGTTCTGCAATGGTAATGTAACCTGCACCCAGTAGACGATGTTCAACCATAGACTGAATCATGCTAATGGTAGCACGTTCCACCTTGGCCTCTTCCAAATCCAAAACCACTTTCTTAGTGACTTGAGCAAGATTTTGACGCAAGTCATCTGTCAATACATAGACAGTCTGGGCTGCCTTTAAGATGGCTTGGTAAATCTTGTCTGGATTAAATTCAGCAATTTCACCATTACGTTTGATTACTTGCATAGGTTTCTCCTTTATTCTGTGTTTTCTTTGATTTCTGCCATCATTTTTTCTTCTTCTGCTGTCAGTTGATAATGTTCAAGCAAATCTGGTCTGCGTTCATAGGTTTTCTTTAAACTCTCATACAGGCGCCACTGACGAATCTTTTCATGGTGACCACTCATCAATACATCTGGCACAACCATTCCTCGATAATCATAGGGACGTGTGTATTGAGGGTATTCGAGAAGGCCAGAAGAAAAACTATCATCTTGGTGGCTAGACTCCTTGCCAATCACTTCTGGAATCAGGCGTACCGTAGCATCAATCATAGTCATGGCCGCCAATTCTCCTCCAGTCAAGACATAGTCTCCCAGGGAGATCTCATCTGTCACCAAAATCTTAATGCGCTCATCATAACCCTCGTAGTGCCCACAGATAAAGATTAACTCTTCCTCTTGAGCCAAATCCTCTGCATAGGCTTGATCAAACTGCTTTCCAGCTGGATCAAGGAGAATCACGCGCGGATTCTTTTTTTCAATAGTATCAAAAGCATCAAAAATAGGTTGGGCTCGGAGCAGCATCCCCTGACCGCCTCCATATGGTTCATCATCGACGTGACGGGCCTTTTCAGCCTTTTCTCGAAAATTATGATACTGGATATCCAAGAGCCCTTTTTCTCGAGCCTTTCCAACGATTGAGTGCTCCAGTGGAGAAAACATCTCTGGAAAGAGGGTTAAAATATCAATCTTCATCGTCTAACCCTTCTAAGATTTCCACGTTGACCCGTTTATTTGGAATATCAACATTGAGAACCACTGGTGGGATATAAGGCAAGAGCAAGTCACGCTTGCCTTTTCGCTTGACCACCCAGACATCGTTAGCACCTGGTTGCAGGATTTCCTTGATGGTTCCAATCAAATTATCACCCTCATAGACTTCCAAACCGATAATCTCGTGATAATAAAATTCACCATCGTCTAAATCGTTTAAATCTTCCTCAGCGACCTTGAGACTGTATCCCTTGTACTTTTCGATAGCGTTGATATGGTACATATCTTTGAATTTAATAATGTCAAAGTTCTTCTGTTTACGGTGGCTAGCAATGGTCACTGTTTGAACAAACTGATCTTTTTCATCAAACAAAGCTAGCTCAGCCCCTTTTTTAAACCGTTCTTCTGCAAAATCCGTCACAGACAAGACTCGCATCTCACCCTGCAACCCTTGCGTATTGACGATTTTCCCAACATTAAAGTAGTTCATCTTGTCTCCTGTAGTCTCCTTCTTTCCATCTTATTCTGACAATTCTCGAATAATAGTCGCAATTTTTTCGGATTCAGACCACTGTAAATAATGGTGATTCCCTCCTAAAATGAGTCTAGCATTGGAAGTCCAATATTCTGATTCTCTGTACTCTTTTTCTCTGTAAGGCTGACAAAAAACAAATACAGGGATACAATCTGGTATTGATACATCCTCAAAATCTTCCTCAGTAATCTCTCCAGATATCTGAAATCCTGGATCTTGATTTTCCAACTCTGAACCTTTTTCTTGCATTATTTCCCAGATTTCTTTATTCGTTTCAGGACTAAATGTTGCTTGAGTTAAGTTCTTAAAATAAAGTTCAGGACCACACTCATCAATCAGCCTCATCTGCTCTTCCATTTCTGGATAAGGATTTTCTGAAAAATCAGCAAACATGACGTTTTTAGTTGTCGGTTCAATTGCTACTAAAGCCTGACACTTAATTGGTTTGTTGAGCAATTTGCAAGCTAAAATTCCACTCAAACTATGTACACAAAGTATATATTCAGAAATCACCAATTCTTCAAGTACTTCATAAACTGCATCTGCAAGATTATCCAGATTTTTTCCAGCTTGGTCATGAATCGGACTTCTACCTGTGTTCGGAAAATCAATTGTCAAATAACCAATTGTGGACGGAAGTTTTTCGAGTATAAGTGAAAAATTTTCATAACTTGGTAGCAAACCTGCTCCGTTTAGACAAATTAGCACTTTCTTTTGCTTTTGATAAGTAACAGAGAGACTACCAATTTCTGTAGATACTTCAAACCTCTTCATAAAGAAATCCACTCATTCTATATAATGAATTATTAAAAGTCCTTATCCTTT
Source organism: Streptococcus sp. 2154 (assembly GCF_013277255.1). Classification (NCBI taxonomy): domain Bacteria; kingdom Bacillati; phylum Bacillota; class Bacilli; order Lactobacillales; family Streptococcaceae; genus Streptococcus; species Streptococcus sp. 2154. The sequence goes on along the minus strand of NZ_VMMK01000021.1, from coordinate 70,341 downwards.
ATTTTATCATGTTTCAAGGATTTTCTCAAGTTGGAGGAAGAGGACATCAATTCTCCTTCACCTTCAAAAATCCTTCCAAATCACGTTCATGTTAGTACTTAATGGCTGCAGTCTTATCTTTCTCAAAGATAGTCTTGGTAAGGTCAATATGGTTGATGGCGACGATTGCGACGGTGTAGTGAATGATATCAGTCAGTTCTCTGGCAAGTTCCTCGTTCGAATCCTATCCCTTCTTTTCGACCAGAGCGCCTATTCAAAACCTCGGCTACTTCTCCGACTTCCTCCACTAGCTTGATAAAAAGACCTTCCTCAGTTCGAGACTACTGGTAATGTTCGAGTAATACTCTTCGAAAATCTCTTCAAACTACGTCAGCTTCACCTTGCCGTACTCCAGTACAGCCTGCGGCTAGCTTCCTAGTTTGCTCTTTGATTTTCATTGAGTATAACTAGTCTTGTAATTGTCTAAACGTTAAATATTTCATCTTCTATTCCTCGCAAAAAAGCGAGACATCCGTCCCGCCCTTCTTATTTTTCGTCAATAACGATTCTTACTTTTTTGTATTCAGTTGGGACAGAGTAGACAATCGTTCTTATCGCAGAAATAGTGCGACCCTTACGACCGATTACACGACCCACATCGCTTTGATCAAGATTCAAATGATATTCCAAAAATTCTGGTGTATCCTCAATCTTGATAGTTAAGGCATCTGGTTGTGAAATTAAGGGTTTCACAATCGCAATAATGAGATTTTCAATCGTATCCATCTGTCAACCTACTTTAAACTTATTTTGAAAATTTAGAATCGTGGAATTTTTTCAATACGCCTTCTTTTGAAAGGATGTTACGTACTGTGTCTGAAGGTTGAGCTCCATTAGCCAACCATGCAAGAACGCGGTCTTCTTTCAAAGTTACTTGGTTTTCAGCAACAAGTGGGTTGTAAGTTCCAACTGTTTCGATGAAACGTCCGTCACGTGGTGAACGTGAATCTGCTACGTTGATACGGTAGAAAGGTTTTTTCTTAGAACCCATACGAGTCAAACGGATTTTAACTGCCATTTTTAAAGTCTCTTTTCTTATTTTTTATTTCGGTGAAATAGCTGAGCTATTTAGCACATGTTCTATTATAGCAGATTTCTAACAGGTGTCAAGAAAAAAACTTGACAGACTATAAAATTTTTAAACCATTTAGAAATTTGTTAGAAGTAGGAAATAAATGTTTGAAAGAGGCTATCCGTGAATAGTATTTTAGAAATATTTTATAAAGAACACCAAGTCAAACCCTTCATCTCTCCTGAACGTGATTTGGATGCTTGGCTCCTAAATCCTAAGCCCGTTCCCAAACGAAATATGGACTTATTGGCAGATGATTCGCTGGCAGGTGATATCATTCTACTATGGAGAATACAGTTTGGAACTTTTACCACCGAAACATGATTTTAAAAACTCCCATTCGAATATGATTCAAAATTCGCTTAAAATCAATGTTTTCCCACTTTTTCAGAAAACAAATTTTCATCTAATTTAAATAACTTTCAATTAAATGGTATGAATTTTGCTTAAAATCATCAAAAAACACCCCATGGTGTGAACCATAATACTCTTTGAAAATCTCTTCAAACCACGTCAACGTCGTCTTGCCGTAGGTATGGTTACTTACTTCGTCAGTCTTATCTACAACCTCAAAGCAGTTCTTTGAACAACCTGCGGCTAGCTTCCTAGTTTGCTCTTTGATTTTCATTGAGTATAAAGTGTTGTAAATACTGTATTGTAGCTAGTTCTTAACCTTTAGAGAACTGGCTAGCTTTACGAGCTTTCTTAAGATCTGGTTTGGAAAGTATAGATTTCAATTAGACTAAAAACAGCGAAATATCAAGGATTTTAAAAAAGATATCTACTAATTAATTTATAAAATATGAATTAATAGATTCTAAATAGGGGAATAGTTTAGGTCTGTAAAAGATTAAATAATTTCTATTTTAGCTGTTAGAAACGTTGGTACATCAATGTTTTTAGAATGCTACATAATAAAAGGTAGAGTAAATAGTAGAGTAGTTATTGCGTTAGTTCAGCAATCTTATCGATATAAAGATTAACAGATTCTAACTTTCTTTGCGGTGCTAACTCGGCGTATGTGTCCATTGTTGTTGAAATTGATTTATCTTTTTTGATTTTTTAATGACCTTTTTGCCATTATGGATAATTTTTTCAGTTTCATCAGAAATCAAAAATTTTTTTCTTTGAATATTGAAATTTGCGAATGTCTTGGAAAGTCTAAGACAGCTAGATTGTATAGAAATTAAGTCATCATCCGACAAAGAATTCATTCTTTTATTTACAGTTTCCAAATCTCTAAATAAAATAGAGCCGAAGCAGTGGTAAAACATATTTTCAACAAGCTTGACAATATCTCCAAAAATAATTTCTTTATAGTCTAAGTCGGTTTGAGTATTCAAATAAAGCAATATTGAAGTGGTAACTTGTTGCTTTTCCTTTTCAACTTGACTAACTTGACCTGCATTGCTTAGTTCGCTTTGTGTAATATTGTGTTTTTTTCTTAAATTTTTGATACGAGTAGGTAGTTCATGTGAATAATTTTCTTCAAAAAATTTCATATACAATCCCCCTATAATCATGGAAAAGTAGTAAAAATAGTTGTTATCCTAGTTGATTAAAAAAATCTCTGATTTCCTCATCTTTTATAAAATAATATATAATTTTCCCATCTCTTCTAGTGTCCAAGATGTTTTGATTGGCTAGTTTACGAAGATGGTGGGAGGCAGATGCCATACTGAGATTTAGTAAACAGGCTATATCACAGACACAGAGTTCTTCAACAGCAAGGAGATAAAAGATGATATTTATCTGTTTATTATCGGTAAACTTTGATAAAATACGAAGTGATTTTTGGACTTTTTCCTTTTCAAGGTAGTTCGTCGCGGTTGTAACATTTTGTTGATTTATAATATTCACTTGGCAAATACTATCTTTTTTCATATTTTTTTCTCCTAGCCGAACACAGTCCTTAGCATGTCAAAGCTGTTGTTTTCAATCAGAATATACATCCCCAATCCTAAATAGACAACGGCAATAAACCATCTGCTATATTTTTCCAAAGTTTCTCCAACAGAAGGGACTTGTGCCAATTTTTGGGCAGAAAAAACCAAGAAATAAATCATGACTAGAAAAGTAAGTAAAGTCACTATCAAATTCGCTAAATTTAAGGTGGTAAAATATGGGACAAAGACACCAATATTGTCAGCGCCACAACTTGCAAAAGTAATCATAGCGACTAGAAAAATCAGGTTTTTATTGTCTTTTCGCAAACCATCTTTTGCAATAGCTTCTCCATCAGAATCTCCTAAAAGCAAAACTTTGAGGCCTAGGAAAATTGGAATCAAACCGAGTAAACCTAAAATCTCTTTACTAGGAATATAATTTAAGACAAATGCAAAAAGCAAACTTAGCAATATTAGACTAACAGAGCCTAGAAATTGTCCTAAATAGATGTTAATGATGTCTTTTCTGCTTTTTCTTTTGGCAAAAAATAACATTAGGATAATAAGTAAGTCTACGGCTGTCCCAGAATACAGGATTATTGAAGTAACAACATTTTGAATCATAAAACACCTCATTCAAATATATTTTTGAATGTATTCTAACATTAAACTTTGTAGATGTCAACTTAAAATCCACCAAAATATAGATAAGAAGTTAGTGTACCAAATATTAAAAAGCCCTGCCATCGAAATGATAGCAGGGCTTAACTTCAATATCCAGATGATATATTTATCTAAAAAAGGTAGAGTTTTTATTGATTTGTAGTGCGATATAATGAGTTTCCAAAAATCAAAAATCGCTTAAAATCAGTATTTTGACATCTATTGACGTGTACTGAAATCCTTACTTAACCTCTGTAAAAATTAACTTCTACACCTACAAAGCTTATTCTGACAGACTTTATACAGTCTAAGAAAAAAAGTAGAGATTCATACAGTATCTAGATTTTTCAAAAATTCTTTATCATCAAATATTATTAACGAAACTATCCAAACCAAATCCGATGCATTACTTCAAAGAATTCTTTAGTTATTTGACTATCAAGGGCTTTTATTAAAAAATTTTTTCAAATAATTGCCACCTTGACACATAAATTCTTGCTTTCTAAATTTAAATGTGATATATTTATAACATGAAATTTAAGTGTTATATATTTATAACATAAAAAAGGAGTCTATCATGAAAAAAAGTCAAAAAATGCGTGGCCTCATTGCAATGATTGCCGTAGCTCTCTTTATTGATTTTATTGTTTTATTTGGTTCTAATCTTAGTTGGGGACCCAAGTTAGTTATTACTGGTATTTCAGTGTCAGGTCAAATTGTAGCTATTTGTAGCTGGCTACATAAGAGTCAGAAAGGTAAGGGAAAGATTATTTTTAACTTGTCTGCTAAGCTTTACACGATACTTGTGTCTGCAGCAAGCATTTTTTATACAGTAGGGATTTGGGTTGCGACCCCAAGCGTAAGTTCTGGTATTAAAGAATGGATTTTGAGAATTGGTCTCGTTATTGAAGTGATTGTATTTGTTTTTTTCTCTTTAAAAAATGTCAAGGAAACTCCGGACGAACGCTTTTATGCTAATTTAGCAAAGGCAGCTAGCTTGATGTTTGTTTTTATACTAGGCGCACTGATGATCCTATCAGTTATCATTGGGTATATGGGGGGTCTCACTCTTTACATGGGTCAGATATTTATTAGCATAGCTGCCTTGATTTGCATTTTTGCGGTTGTCTATTTTATCTTGGAACGTAGAGGATAAGCATGGCCAAAGAAAGCAATATTATTACTAATCTCAAATCTGTTCGTGAGTCCACAGGCATGACCCAGCAGGAGTTAGCCGACCGCATCGGCATTCGACGCGAGACAATTCTGCACTTGGAAAATAACCGTTACAATCCTTCGCTGGAAATGACTCTTAAAATTGCTCAAGTTTTTAATCTAAAAGTAGAAGACCTCTTTGAACTCAGACAGAAAGAGGAAACATAATTCTTTTCGAGACCTACTATTAAGTTCATTGATTAATTAGGAATTGAAGCCAAAAGAAAAAATCCTTTGAAAATATGCTCTTTTAAAATATAGTAATTCTTTCGAATTAACCTTTACTAATTGTGATGCTTTACGAGCTTTCTTAAGATCTGGTTTCCTAAATACTTCGAGTACACTTATGGTATTGATGCTCCTAAGCATCTCAAAACTCTGGTAGAAAAAGGTTATGCTGTCCATTGAAACTGCTTTTTACTCACTTGACCATCTAATACGCTACCATAAAAAAAGAATATCCTAAAGAAGAAGGGAGTTACTGGACTTTCTAAAAATGAAGGCTACAAATTTGGACCAAGCCCTTCATGAGCATTTTTCAGAAGAAGAATTAGCTTGTCACTTTTCGATTCGTGGCTACAAATTGACTCCAAAGGGAGAGGAAATACTGGAACAGTACCAGGACATTGTCGACCGTCATCCAAAGAAGAATCTCTAATCAAGTGATTTTTGGTTGGCTTCCTCTTAAACTGTCTTGTCACTAACATTTGAAATCCACTTCCTTTTAGGGTACAATGGTAGAAATGAATTTTTGAGAGGATCAGAATGAAAAAACTAGCAACCCTTCTTTTACTGTCCACTGTAGCCCTAGCTGGGTGTAGCAGCATCCAACGCAGTCTACGTGGTGATGACTATGTAGATTCTAGCTTGGCCGCTGAGGAAAGCTCCAAAGCAGCTGCCCAATCTGCCAAGGAGTTAAACGATGCTTTAACAAACGAGAATGCCAATTTCCCGCAACTTTCTAAGGAAGTTGCTGAAGATGAAGCCGAAGTGATTCTCCACACAAGCCAAGGTGATATCCGCATTAAGCTCTTCCCTAAACTCGCTCCTCTAGCGGTTGAAAACTTCCTCACTCATGCCAAAGAAGGCTACTATAACGGCATTACCTTCCACCGTGTCATCGATGGCTTCATGGTCCAAACTGGAGATCCAAAAGGGGACGGTACAGGTGGTCAGTCCATCTGGCATGACAAGGATAAGACTAAAGACAAGGGAACTGGTTTCAAAAACGAGATTACTCCTTATCTCTATAACATCCGTGGTGCTCTTGCTATGGCTAATACTGGTCAACCAAACACCAATGGAAGCCAGTTCTTCATCAACCAAAACTCTACAGATACCTCTGCTAAACTCCCTACAAGCAAGTATCCAAAGAAAATCATCGAAGCCTATAAAGAAGGGGGAAACCCTAGCCTTGATGGCAAACACCCAGTCTTTGGACAAGTGATTGACGGTATGGATGTTGTAGATAAGATTGCCAAAGCCGAAAAAGATGAAAAAGACAAGCCAACTACTGCTATCACAATCGACAGCATCGAAGTGGTGAAAGACTACGATTTTAAATCTTAAAAACCAAAAAAATACAGTATCCACATTCGGTACTGTATTTCTTTTACTCTCATTCTTAAGTTAAATTATTAAAATCCCATATTTGGTCTATCCAGCCTTCATAAAAGTCTGGCTCGTGGCAGACCATAAGGATAGATCCCCTATATTCTTTGAGAGCGCGTTTGAGCTCATCCTTTGCATCCACATCCAAATGGTTGGTCGGCTCGTCCAGCACTAAAACATTGTTTTCACGATTCATCAAGAGACAGAAACGAACCTTGGCTTGCTCTCCCCCTGATAATACTTGAATCTGACTTTCAATATGTTTGGTTGTCAAACCACAACGGGCAAGGGCTGCACGGACTTCTGCTTGATTAAGGGCAGGAAAGGCATTCCAGACAGCTTCAAGAGGAGTTTGGCGATTACCGCCTTCTACTTCCTGCTCAAAATAACCAAGTTCTAAATAATCTCCACGCTCCACTTCCCCAGCGATTGGCGAGATAATGCCCAAGAGACTCTTCAAGAGAGTTGTTTTTCCAATACCATTAGCACCAATAATCGCAACCTTTTGATTGCGTTCAAAGGTAAGATTTAAAGGCTTGGTCAGAGGACGATCATAACCAATCTGCAAATCCTTGGCTTGGAAAATAAAGCGCCCTGGAGTACGAGCTGGTTTGAAATCAAAGGATGGTTTTGGTTTCTCACTTTGCAGTTCGATAATATCCATCTTATCCAATTTCTTCTGACGAGACATAGCCATGTTTCGTGTTGCAACACGTGCTTTGTTTCGAGCCACGAAGTCCTTGAGGTCCGCAATCTCTTTCTGCTGACGTTCGTAGGCTGCCTCTAGCTGAGATTTCTTCATAGCATAGACTTCTTGGAACTGGTAGTAGTCACCAGAGTAACGCGTCAGCTGTTGATTCTCCACATGGTAGACAATATTAATCACGTCGTTCAGGAATGGAATATCGTGCGAAATAAGGACAAAGGCATTCTCATAGTTTTGAAGATAGCGCTTGAGCCAATCAATATGCTCAGTATCCAAGTAGTTGGTCGGCTCGTCCAACAGCAAGATATCTGGCTTTTCAAGGAGGAGTTTAGCCAAAAGCACCTTGGTTCTTTGCCCACCTGACAAAGAGGTTACATCCGTATCCATGCCAAAGTCCATAACACCAAGGGCACGCGCCACTTCGTCAATCTTAGCATCCAAGGTATAGAAATCACGACTCTCTAAACGGTCTTGAAGTTCGCCCACTTCTTCCATGAGAGCATCAACATCAGCTCCATCTTCAGCCATTTCCATATAGAGGTCATTGATACGAGCTTCTGCTTTAAACAGCTCATCAAAAGCTGTACGTAGAACATCACGTACCGACTGCCCTTCAGCAAGGACAGAGTGTTGATCCAAGTAACCAGCCGTCACATATTTGGACCACTCAACCTTTCCTTCATCTGGCAGCATTTTACCAGTCACGATACTCATAAAGGTTGATTTTCCTTCACCATTGGCACCGACCAGGCCGATATGTTCTCCCTTGAGGAGACGGAAGGACACATCTTCAAAAATTGCACGGTCACCAAAACCGTGACTCAGATTTTTAACTTCTAAAATACTCATTTTAATTCCTTATCTTGTTTTTATATAATCGTTTATAAAGGAGCCAAGCCAGATAGCCACCCAAAGTGTTGGTCCACAAATCATCAATCTCAAAGACGCGATTGAAATCAAAGAAAAAGTCCAAGATTAATTGCGTACACTCGATTCCAAGACTCACAAGAAAACTAAAAAGAAGGACCTTTTTTATTTTCCGCAAGTTTGGAAGGAGATAAAGGAGTTGGAACATCAGAGGAAAAAGTAAGAACATATTAAGGATATTTTGTAAAAAAATCCAGCATAATTGTCCCATATCACTCACCTCACCCAGATTCCAGAGGGAGTTTAAAGGAGTCAAAAGAAAAACCAGGCTTCCAAGATGCTGAATACCTGGAGTTTCTACCCCCACGGGAGATTGTTCTTGAGGAGTAAAGCAAAAATAGACAATGCAAATGCTATAGAAAATGACTCCCCAGACCAAAATATGATTATAAGTCTTCTTCATCATTAAGGATTTACCGCTGCGACTGCCTTCTGGCGGTCACGTTTCATTGTGTTAGAGCGCAATTGTCCACAAGCTGCGTCACTATCTGTACCATGCTCTTGACGAACCACACAGTTGACCCCTTTTCTCTTAAGCGTATCATAGAAAGCCAACACGCGCTCTTTGGGACTACGGCTATATTGGTCATGCTCACTAACTGGGTTATAAGAAATCAAGTTTACATAAGACAATTTCTTGATGTTCTTGAGCAATTCAGCTAATTCCAAAGCTTGTTCTACGCCGTCGTTTACTTCATTAAGCATGATATACTCAAAGGTCACACGACGATTAGTTGTCTCAATGTAGTACTCAATAGCTGCAAAGAGCTTTTCAATCGGAAAGGCACGGTTAATCTTCATGGTACTTGAGCGCAGTTCATTGTTGGGTGCGTGAAGAGACACGGCAAGATTGACCTGAACCCCTTCATCAGCAAAGTCACGAATTTTATGGGCCAAACCTGAGGTTGAAACCGTGATGTGACGAGCACCGATAGCCATTCCTTTATCATCATTGATAGTACAAACGAAATTCAAAACATTGTTGTAATTATCAAAGGGCTCACTGATTCCCATGACAACGATATGGCTGACACGTTCATCCTGACCACGCTCATCAAAGTATTTCTGAACCAGCATAATTTGCGCTACGATTTCACCGTTATTGAGGTCACGTTGCTTCTTAATCAAACCAGAGGCACAGAAGGTACAACCGATATTACAGCCGACCTGAGTGGTCACACAGACAGATAAAACGTAGTGTTGACGTATGAGTACTGTCTCAATCAGCATTCCATCTGGCAATTCAAAAAGATATTTAACTGTCCCATCAGCAGACTCTTGCACAATACCTTGTTTCAAGGGATTGACCACAAACTGGTCATTAAGCTTAGCAATCAAATCCTTGGAAAGGTTGGTCATTTCTTCAATAGAGCCATTCCCAGATTTGATCTGCACGGAATTTCTTTTCTCCCTGCTCCAATACCCATTCCTGCATGGTTTGACGTGTTAAACTATAAATTGAGGGTTTCATTTCTTCTCCTTATTCTCTACTCACTTCTGACGAATGACAAAATGACGTTGTCCCTTGTCCTCTTTCTGAGAATGCTGGTCTTTCTGACGACGTCTATTTTTCTTATCTGCATTCGGTTTTCGTTTTGTTTGAGTCGGTTTCTTTCCTTTTCTAAAAGGCTGTTCTTCTTCCTTCTTACGCATTTTCTTGTCAAATGATGCTCGCTTAGGGGCTTCATTTTCTAAGACAAAATAGGCACAACCATAACTACAATACTCTAATAGGTAGTCTTGTAAACGACTGATTTTTTCAAGTTTTTCTTCTGTTCGGTCATCCTTGTAAAAACCTCGTAGGCGAAGCTGTTCGTTGCTCCAGTCTCCCACGATATAATCAAACTTGGTTAAGACTTCTGAAAAACGCTGATTAAAAGCCGTCACATCAAAGGCATCCTTGATATTTTCCACCAAGGAAAAAGCGATCCCTTCCGTTTCAACCTTGTCCCCGTGTAAATGAAACTCAGGACCAGGAAACTTGTTATAGTTGTATAATTCAGGTGCAATTTCTTTTCGCATAGATATCCTTTTTTCACGATTACTTAATACTTTATTCTACCATAATTTCTAGCAGTTAGCACGTTTCTCATAAAAATAGAAATGACAATTTTTTAGGATTCATTAAAGCGTCTAAACCCTTGATATTATTGAGTTTTAAAAAACAGCAGGTCTTTAGGTTATTTTTAAAGACCATAAAAGTTCTCAAAAAGTCCACAAAAAAAGCCCCACAAAAGGGCAATAAATGACGAGTTCAGCAGGCAAGAAACTAGCACGGTCAAACGTGCTTTTTTTATTGCTGGTTGCTGATAGGTATATTATACCATGAAGCGCGTGGTTTATAAGATTATGACCTCACAAAAGCCCCCAGATTCGTTTCTGAGAGCTTCTAGTTTATCCATGGTGTTTTAGTTGTCCAGTACGAAACCAAGTGAAATAGGGGCGAATATGAAGCCTACGCCTACATTTGCCAACATTTACGCTTCTAATTCTTGTAGTAAGGTTAAATCTAAACCATCAAGGTCAACATCTATTTCAAAATCCATGTTTAAATCTATCTCCATACCCTCTAATTGGATATTCTCCAAATCAATCAAAAAATATTCAATCATGTCATCCCCCCTCACTTAAATCTCAACATTTCTCAACAAAACACCACAAACGCCTACTTATACACTTCTAGCTCTCCGTTCTGGTGGATTCTCGCAAAGTTTAAGACGGCTATCTGTTTGTATCGGTGGTAGCTAGTGGAGCTAGTACCTGCCATCTCTACGCATTCGCTTATAGTTTTCTTTCTCATGTAGCAATAATGGATAATAAAGTATTTTCTGGCTCGTTTGTTCTCTATACTGTTGATGTCGTGGGCGAATATCTCCAACCCCTCACGGATTGCCTTTTCATGTTCACCACTCAAATTCCACCGATCAGGTAAGATAAGTTTCCAAGCCTCTTCGTCTATCCTAACTTGGTTTTCACTCCCTGCCATCCTCTGGAAACGTAGAAAGTAAGTCATCCGCTCTCTGACGTTCATCATCGTTTTAAACTTATCCAGCTCCATTAGTTCGCTCCTTTGTGATATAATAATATTATTGAGATTATAGCTGAGGCGGAGCGCCTTGGCTTTTTTTCGTTTTCTCGGCGTTCGCTCGGAGTTCAAGTATATGCCCCCTTACCATTCTTCTGATTCGCTAAACATACTCTCAGGTAAGCCACAAACCGAAATCAAATACTGACAAGCGTTATAATCTACCCAAAGCGCCCCATCTTCAGAATGGTGGAAATACTTGTCTGGTAGTGTTCCAAGGTATGCACCATTTTTATATATAGACACCCCACCTTTTCGGCTTGGTAACAGTCCAGTGTATCCTCTGCATAGTCCATGCTTCAAAGCGTTGCTATTGCCATATTTTGGCTTTCTGTTGCCCCTGTTGCCTTTTGCTACTTGGTTACCTGGTAAAAATCTCCCTCGGCTATCACGTTCCATATTTCCCCCTTATACGGTGTTCGTTTTGTAAATTGCACACTACTTCATATTGTCTCACAATCTAGAACCATTCAGCCAAAATCTATCCCCTTTTTTAATATACTTCAAAAACTTCTTATAGTGCTTATGATACCTGTCACGTTTCATATACCTTGGTCTTTCAGGAAAACCATCAAACATATATCCACCACGTCTAGGACTCCACCCTGGTTCTACCTTTCTAGCTTCCCTAAGCGCAAGCTCCCAGTAGTATTGGCAATCCGTTTTACTACGGTTAAGAGTGCTCTTGTGGATATCTAGACAGGTACCGCAACTAAAATACAAATACCGTTTATAAAGCAACCTGCACCGTCTACCACAATCAGGGCAAAGAAAGAAATAGCGATAACCTCCCTTAGTTCCTGCTATTCTGTCTAATTCAAATGACTCTCCACCAAAATCAATCATTAAATTATCCAAATCAATCTCTAAACGTTGACCGTCCAACTCAGCTATACCCTTAGTTATTCCTCTCAGCTTCATTGGTTTAGTGATTGTTTCTATTGCTAACCGCTTCATTATTTCCCCCTATATGGAAAAACCCAAAACTATTGCCTAAATGTCAAAAGGGGATTGCTCCCCTGTGTTTATTGACCAGAATAATCAGCAAGGCCTTTATATTCGCCCTCTACATCCAATTTTTGGAGTAGGTTAATACTTTCATTACCCAGCATTTCCAACGTACCAAAAGCAGTCATAGAGTTCATAAGGATAGGCTTATCAGAAAGCAAGCGTTCAGCATAGTCTAATAGTTCCAGCTCGTAGTCTGTGACCTTATTCAACAAGTTCTCAAAGTCCTCTGACTCTTTGAGTTGAAGCACGCGCTCCCGTTTATAACGTTCTTCAAATGCTTCATCTCCCTCTGGTTGCTTGTAACAGCCTTTGAAACTGTCACAAATACGTTTAAAGATATAGTTTAGTTTCTTATCCTCCACGTACTCAGCTGCTAGCGTCCCTTTATTCTTGTAAGTGATTGAAATAGACGGTACTTCATAAGTTCCAATCATGTAGCCCATCAATGCACTCCCTGCCACTTGGGCGGTGTCTTGGTCTTTAAATTCGTAAGTGAAATTAAATGTTTTTGCTTTATCTGAAAATGTTTTTAATGTCATGTTGTTGTCCTTTCTTTATTTTAAGGTAAATTATGTAATATTTGTTAATTTGTTGACCTTCTTGTTACTTTTGTTGACCTTCTAGGTAACGTAGTTTAGCCTTACAGTCCCAAGGGTTTAGACAACTTTGTTACCATGTTGACCTTCTTTTGAAGTCCTTGCCCTTATATATAAAATATATTTATTTCATTTACATTCTTGTTTTTAAAAAGAAGGTAACAAGGTCAACATAAAGGCTATAAAACTAGTGCTATCAAGGGTTTAGGATGTTGACCTTCTTTAAAACAAGGTCAACAAGAAGGTCAACAAATTCCGTAAAAACCCAGTCATATCAATGGTTTAGAGCATTATGAGAAGGTCAACATTACTCTGTTTTAGTTACAGCATGATTTACTCGACCCAGTTTTTGTCTCTCAAAACCATACGGGTCCAGTTTGTCATAATCTTCAATCCTAACACGAGCCTTTTTAAGCTGATACTTATTAGGTGTTAACTGTTGTAGGTGTCTGATAGTATCTTTTCCTGCCCCATAAACATTAGGCTTGGCTATCCCCATGTCCTCAGCATAATGCTTCAGTGTTCTGGTCAGTATAAAAACGGGTACCACGTCCAGCTCATGCCAACCTCTTTCCATGTATTCATGTTTAACCCATGAAAGCAAGTAGTCATTTTCTTCCTGGTATTCTTCTAGAAGACCTTTGACTGCTTTGGGTTCGATAAAGTGTGTAAAAGGCTCTTGATTGATAGCTTTGTAAAGTGCGTACTCTAATACTTCATCATTGGCCAAAAATTCATTTTTAATCCAAGGCTTTTCCTTCTCCCCGTTAAAGTCAGCATTAAAAGGGACAATCATAATTCTACGATACCAGCCTTTTGTCTTGTTGCCACCATTGGGGATATAATTCCCTGAAAAGATATTGAATAACTTGAAAGTAGCCTCAAAGGCTGGGCGTCCTTTGGGGTTGACCAGTACTGTATCGCCACTAGTGATACTCATTAAATCAGACGGATTTTTCAAGTATTCATTTGGGGCTTCATCTCCGATATTACAAACTTTACCTACCAGGGTTTCTAAGTTATGCTTTTCAGCAAACTGGGCAGGTTTTAAGGCTGATATATTGCTTTCCCCTATCAGATTGATAAGAAAGCGCTGAAATGTCCCTTTACCATTGTTACCGTCCCCGTAGAAGATAGCAAACTTATTTCGGGTATGGTTAGAGTTGATAGCTTCAAGGATAATTTGCCAAAACAGTGTCACTAGCTCACTATCATTACAAGCGATTGAGTTTAGCCAATCATCAAAAGTTTTTCCCTCTCTATCTGTTGGGACTCGTTTAGGCGCGTGGTATGCCGTGCTTATCTTGCTTGTAATTACATACTTAGGACTAAAGGGGAATAGCTCCTTAGTTTCTAAGTTGATAATTCCGTTCTGTACGGGAATGAGGTTGGAACTTTCTAAAGGTTTTCGTATCTTTGTTAGTGTTCTAACCATTAACTTAATCTGCGGCCACTCTCTGGGTTTAATTCTCACATCAAAAGTCTTACACAATAGATTAAATAGATCATTACTAGCTGTATAGATACCCTCGTCTAAATCGTAGATATAGAGTAGACTATAATCAGCTATATTGCTCTTGCTGATAAAAGTAAACGTGACAATCTCGCTCAGTATTTTAGCTACAGTGAATGTCTGAGGTATGGCAACCTTTTCAGTAACGTCCCCTGTGGTCTCATTTACCTTAGTTTCGGTATGTTCTGCCCGCCATTCTTCACCAGCTTTAAAGATACGATTTTCAAGCTCCTTCATCGTTCTAGGAGGGTGTTCTTGCTCTCTGATCTCCATGATTTCACTTTTTAGGTTTTCTAATTCTTCTAGTTCTATGGTTCTAACCTCTCTTTCTATATTCAGCCCGTGCTATACTACTGAAACTGCGGTCTAGCTCTTCAATAGGCAATGGTTCAACTGTCACGCTATTTGCTATCTTTGTCAGTTCATAGGCGGTCTCTAGGTCACAATCAACCCACTTATTGAAGAGTAATCCCACAAAGCGTGTCAGCGCTACGTTGCGCCCTCCTTCGTCTCCAAATCCGTTGAAAAGCGTGTCAATAATCCTCATAGTCATTGACCTCTGGCCACTTACTCTAGGTTTATAACGCTCAGTAGTTCCTTGCTTCGCTCTTGGTTCAACCTTGGGGGCTGGATAATCAAGTCCATGCTCTACAATCTTTTGATAAGTTGCTGGGTCGCCTGTTGTTACTGGTAGCCCTTGGAGTTGTGACCAGGTTAAACTGGCCATGTCAAAGGGTAGCCCAATCTTGTCAGCAATCTCTTTTACTACCTGCTTATAGGTTGCCTCGTTCATCACGTTGTTAGATTTCACCACAAGGCGAAAACGGGGCTTTTCTATGCTATGTTTGATAGTCGGGTATAAGATATAAGAGTAGCCAAACAAAGCGCTAGAAACGGCTTCTATGAAGTCCTCAGTCGTCCCCTGTATATCGTCATAATCAAGGAAAATCAAATCCCGATAGATTAGACTGGAGTTGTTTCGTTTGTAACTCCCGTTTTTCTCCGGCATAACCTTACCACTTAAACAATATGGCGCCTGGGTTCTTTTGTATTCCTCCGGATCAGCACTTTTAGGGACTACCAAAGGCTTAAAGCGTTCAATGTACTGGAACGGCTCAATCTTATCAAATGGATAGACAAGATTACTCTGGAAACCTCTAGCCTCGTAAATTGTCATTCATCCACCCCCAGAAACTTCCAGATGTCAGTTACTAAATAGTAAATCATTCTTGAACCATCGTCCTGCGGTTGATAGCGTCTTAAACCCTGACTTTCCCACTTATTCAGCGTGTTGTCACTAATTTTCAATTCCTCTTTGAGTTCAACTCTATTTATTAACTTGGTCAATCTTGGCGGTACTTTCTCACGCGCTTCCAGGTATCTTTCCACTACCTCCAGAATGCCATGCGCTAGGTCTTGCTCGCTTTCTCGGCTTAGGCTAAACATATCCGCCCACCTCCTTCAAGGTTTCTTTGTAGCTTTCTAGGTCGCTATTCATCAACACCGCTAGGCGCTTGCTCTCCTCCTGTACTTGGTTGTAAAAAGCCTTAGCGCCATCTAGTAACTCGCCTTTATTCGCTGGAATAAAGTACCCACTAAAAACGCCGCATCTAACCCCTACAATAGGGATGTTGTGCTTAACTACTAGACGCTTGATAATGTCACGTACAGTTCTTTCTGTTAGCTTGGTTGTCAGGCTAATTTCTGACCCTGTTATGGAGTTCTCAGCCCCTACCTTGATTAATCTTAATACTCGTTTATCGTTCTCTGATAGGCTCATCCAGTTCCTCCTCTCCTTTACTTTTATTTACAAAGGTTATTTGTCCGCTCGCTACCCCTTGCAAAATAGCTTTTTGAGTCTCTATGATTGTATCAAGGGTTTTCAAGATAGCTGTCTTAGTTTCTAAATCCAACGCTTGTTTTGTCAACAAGCCCATAGTTACAGCTAACTTTGTTGCATTGTCCATACACGTAGCTAGAAAAATATCTTTAGTAAAATAAGGTTCATCTGGTACTTTTTCACTATCAAGGTATATCTTCACTGTGTAACTCATTCCATCCCTCCCCATACGTTGACCCCTGCAAGCTGGATATATCGCCCATAATCAGGGTTTAAATCCTCGCTAGGTGTTTCTATCGTCTGTTGGTTTTCTCGCTC
The DNA here is from genome assembly GCF_013277255.1 of Streptococcus sp. 2154. Lineage (NCBI taxonomy): Bacteria > Bacillati > Bacillota > Bacilli > Lactobacillales > Streptococcaceae > Streptococcus > Streptococcus sp. 2154. The sequence continues at coordinate 53,859 of NZ_VMMK01000021.1, read as the reverse complement.
TATTTGGGCGCTTTTTTTGCGGTCTCGGTGGTTTAAATAAAGCAGTAAACCAATCAAAATCACGATTAAGACAGCAGCCTGTGTGTTACTTATATCTGGTTCGTTCATGTTATGCCCTCGCTTGATAATTCTTAATATATTCCACTTGTTCAGCTCGCTCCATCTTCAAAAACTCATCCATCTCTTCGAGTGTTACCTTTCTATCTAAAAAATCAGAAATCAGTTGAAAAATGTTTGGATTTCTTGCCTTGATGTCAGCCATTACTTCATCAAATTCTGCTTGTGTCGTTTTGCCTAGGTCTAGTATCATTGCATTGCCTCCTAATCAATCATCATTCCACGAGTATATAAGGATGAATCTGTCCATGAATCCAAAACGTTCTTTTTTCCTCGTTTTTTCTTTGCGATATCAACCGCTATAACTTCCCATACATAATTCAATAATTGCCTTTGTTCCATTGGGTAGGTATTTTCTTTAGTTATTTCAGCTAGGTAAGTGTTTAAGAAAAGAAATCCATCAAAGTTGGAAAGTAGCTTTATAAACTGAGTGTCACCCCAAAAATTTCTGTAATAAGACTCTTCTCGTTCTTCTAGTTCACCTATTACCTCAGCAATCACCCTCTGTTTCATCCTTTCTGTTTGTTCCTTTATCGTTTGCTGTTGTTCATGGTATTCTGTGCTAGTTAGTTCACTGTAAACATCATCCAAGTCGTTCAACACTCTACTGATTTCTCTTTTAGCTAATGCAGTTTCATCCCCTACAAGGCTTTTTTGTATTTCTTCTAAATTTGTTGAAATAGCTTCTAATTTATCTGATATCATGTTTTCCTCCATTGGCCTTTTAATTGTCCTGATAAAACCCATATTCTAGAAAATCGTTATTTTCGTCAGCTTGGTGTAATTCCATACTAATTCTATCCAAGCTTTTAGCGATAATATCGTATGTTGTTTCTTCCATACTTTTACCTCTGTTTCTATGTTTGTGTAATCGCCTTGATGGCTTTTTAATGCTTTTTTCCTGTCACATGCCTCACGCTCAGAAGTTTGCCGACCGAGAGCGTGGGGCTTTTTTGAGTTGTTTCTTATACAGTTTTTCTTGCCACTAGCCTCACGCTCAGACTCGCCAAATTGAAAGCGTGAGAAAGTACCAGTTTAAAGAGTTGGCGCTCTATGCTTTTCTAATTGCTTGCCTGCACTTCGGTTTTCTTAGTTTTTCTTCGTTTCGTTTACGGCTTTATCTGCTAGCCGTTGCCATTGTTTTCTAAATTCTTGTTCATCTATCCGCCCATGCAGAAAGTCGCTCAGGACGTAAGTTACACGGCTGTAAAATCGCTTGGCTCTATCATAATTTGTCATTCTTTGCCTCACTTACTGCTTTTACTACCTTTTCTCTTAGTTTTGTAAATTCTTCAATAAACTCATCTTGAGATATAACCCCACGATTAAAAGTTATAATCAAGGCGCTTGCTCTTTTTGTGTATTGTTCCATCTGTTACCCCTCCATCATGTCATAAAGTAGGGCGTAATGTTTATCTGGGATTCTGTCCAAGGCTTTCAAGCCGTCGTGTTCTGCTTTTTGTCTGGTTTCCGCCTTGACCGTACTATCAAAGGCGATAGAAAAAGCATTCAGCATTGCCTTGTAGCGGTCTACGCTCTTCAAATAGCGCCCACGTTCTGACAATTCCTTATCTTCCAATTCCTCTTTTACCGTACCGTCCAAGAGTGCGAACTTGCTATAAACTCCTTTTTCTAGTGTAAAATCTAGGCGATTGTTTTGTTTCAGCTTGCAGAGGTTGGTTCTGCAACTCTCTAGGTTACGGTAACCTAATACTTTAGTAATTTCTTCTAGACACTTACCCTCTAATTCTGGCAATTTTTCAGCTATATCTTTAAATTTTACTACTTGATGTTTCTTTCTCATTGTATACCTCATTTTTTGGGTACGCAAAAAGCGCACTCTATTTCTATGTTTGACAAATAAGAGTACGCATGATAAGATATTTACGTACCTCATTTGTGGGGGCGGATACTTTGCAACTTCTCGGATTGGCGTTTGACAAGTTGCAAGGTATTTTTTATTTAGTAAGATTTTCAAAGGCTTTTCTCAAGGTTTCAGGTTTTGTCAAACCATTCTTTTTACCGTACTCTTCCAGCTTACTATTTAGCTGTTCGCTAACTCTGACTGTTAATTTTACGGTATTAGAGTTTTCTCCCTTCGGACGTCCTACTTTCTTTATTTTGTCAGTCATCGGATTGCCTCCTTTCTTGACGACATAAATTATTATAATTCTTGTCGTCTTAAATGTCAACCCCTAAACCGAAAAAAATTTAAAATCTTCCCAGCGTACCTTATTTTATTTTCAATGTACTAGCGGAAACCGCTGTATTATGCTATAATCTAGGTATAAATCTTACTAAAACCTCTTTAATAATAGCTTGTCTGCTTTTTGTTAAATTCGTTTTAGTCTTAGTGTGAAAGGCTTTGCGGTGTGGTTATTGCTAAGCCTTTTTTGTTGCAATCACGCGCTTCTTTGGCGTGTTTTTTTATTTCTGAATGCCATAGCCTTGATTTCCTGATAACTCATATTCAAGCCAATCATGGCTATTACCATGTCTTCAAAGGCTTGATATTGCTCCAGCTCGTCACTGGTCAAGCTATCGATGCCATTATAGCCTCCACGTTCTTCCCTTAACTGCTTAGCGTTCCTGTCGGTTACTGCTTTTAGTAGCAGGTTGTTCATAGTGCTATGCGCGTGCTTGGGTGCTTGTTCCCAGTTCTCAATACTGTCATGCAAGGTTTTTCTTTTTGGCTTTTCTAGCGCCCTCTGCATACGAAACTTAGAAAGCTCCTCACGCATTTCAAAGAAAGCTTTGACCAGGTTCATTTTGAATTTACGAACTGGTTCTGTATTTCGTAAGTAAGTGATTAACAAAGTAGCTTGTTGCTCGTTCAAAATATAATCTCGTACATTTTGCCCACTCTCTGAAGGTGAAATTTTAAATTGCACCTTTCCGAAGCTCTCAAAGTCCTCTCTGTGCTTATTCAGCAAAATCTTTAAATGTCTGTGCTTGATTTCTGCACATTCTGTAACAATGCTGCTTAATGTGTACGGCTCTTTCTTGCCGTCCATATAGACTAGTTCCATTGTGGTTCTACCTCCTGCATGAATCTGGTTAGCTTGCTTGTCAGACGGCTCTTCTCGTCCATATTCTGAGCCTCTGCAATGGCTTTGGCTAGTGTATAGATATAATACCGCTCTGCCTCTGCCAACGTGCCAGGGGCTTTTATAGTGGTCTGTGGTTCTTCCACCAATTCCCCAGCCATGTAGTAGCCATTTAGTCGGATTTCTTTCAGAATGTGCTTAACAACTTTTTTAAACTCTTTTGCTAGTGGTTTGCGTGACTGCGATAAAACTTCATAGACTCCGAACTCTGTCAACATATTCATTTCTCTTTTTTGACCTGCCCTAGATATTACATAGGTCAGCTTTTCATCATCATTTACCCGTTTTAGTAAATCCGTGAGTGGTTTGCATTTCATCGATGACCCTTGTATAGTTCCTCTTCATTGCTTGCCTGCCTTTCGTCAATCCCCAGTGGTAAAGCACCAGTGGAGTATCTTGTAGATGTAATATAGTATTGCGATTGGGTTACTCCTTTCTATATCCGTTTAAATCGGATATTAGCTTAAAAAAATAATGTCGTCATAAGCAACACCGAAAAGTTTTTCAATCTCTTTTACTTGGGCAACATCAGGAAAACTTTTTCCATTTTCCCACTTACTCCAAGTAGTTGTAGAAATTCCTAATTTTTGTGCTACCTCTGATTGTTTCATGTTGCTATTAGCCCGCAACGCTTTCAATGTAAGACGCAAATAGCCCTCACTCCTTTCTTTTGGATATCCGTTTAAATCGGATACAATGACAGTATACGGTAAAACCGATAACTTGTCAACACTTTTTTTGATTTTATTTTCTTTTTTTTGTTTCCCTTGCTTTTTCTACGTTTTAACCGTATAATTAAATTATGAATTATAGAAAGGCGGTTGCACCATGTCATTAGGAAATAAGCAAATAATGGCGGACAATATCAAAAGACTTTTAAGTGCAAAAGGTTTAAACCCTCGTCAATTAGCTATTGCATTAGATTTTAAGTATACAACCGTCAACGATTGGGTAAATGCTAAAACTTACCCACGTATAGATAAAATCGAAATGCTGGCTAATTTTTTCAACGTTTCAAAGTCTGACTTAGTAGAAAATAAAAACGCAGAAACACCTACCACTTCCCCCATCCAATCCATCTATGACCAACTCACTCCACCAAGACAAGCCAAAGCCTTGACTTATCTTAAAAAGCAGCTGCTGGAGCAGAAAAACGAAAACATAGTATCAGAAAACATTATCAGTCTGGACGACTACAGAGAAAGCAAGACGCTCCCTGTTATCGGAGTTGTAACCGCCGGAAACGGGATAACCCAAGACGATAACCTAAACATAGAAAAATGCTTTTATACTGATGAAATACCAGACGACTACGACGCTATCGCTTATGTCGTCGGCAACTCCATGGAGCCAAAGATAAAGAATGGCGACTACCTATTTATCAAGAATACACCTCAAGTTGACTATAACACTATCGGTATCTTCCAAGTAGACGGCGCTAACTACGTCAAGAAACTGCGTCAAGGGTATTTAGAAAGCCTTAACCCTGATTGTGCTGATATTCAACTAGACGAAAGCAACGATATACGCACCATCGGCGAAGTCGTGGGCATTTATAGAGAAAAGTAAAAAAGGAGTAAAAAAATTATGAAATTTTGTCCTGAATGCGGAAATTCTGTTGTCGGTTGCAAGTTTTGTCCGAATTGCGGATACTCAATCAATGCCTCGCTTAAAACAACTCCCCAAAAAGTAGCAACTCCATCGTCTAGACCTTCTACTGTAAGAAGTAAACGTACTGATAAAGTCGGACCTCTTGAAATAGATAGAAATCAGCGCACATATAGAATACACGGAGCAAGAAAAGCAAAAGGTTCATCAGGTCTGATTGGCGGAACTGCTAAAGTTGTTGGAAAAACTACCTTAGCACTTGGGACAGGCGGTTTATCTTTGATTCCATCTTTAATTAAAAAAGATAAAAATGATACCGACTGGTACTCCTTCGATGATTTAGTATCTTACGAATTAGTTATAAACGATCAGTCTGTTGTTTCCGGCGGTGTTGGACAAGCTTTAGTAGCTGGAGCGGTATTTGGTGTAATAGGAGCCGTAGCTGGCGGAATCGTCGCTAAAAGAAAAGCAACTACCAAGATTTTGAATATGACAATCCGAATAACATCTAACGATTTTACTAAACCAGTTGTTTTTATAGATTTAATTAAAAAACCTGTTAAAAACACATCTAAAGAATACAAAGAAGCTATTGAAAATGCTCAAAAGATTATTGGAGCTCTAGATGTTATTACCCATAATTCATAAACAAAACTCCCCAACCTCATCGAATGCCCCTCTTTTTCATGGTCTATTGTGCAAAAACGGGGAAAATTGAAGAATAGAAAGCCGATTTACAGACTAAAGCGTAAAATTGGGCAAAATTGCAACAAACATGAAGCGCATCGCTACTATTTTTCTTTTAGGGCTGCCGAAAGTGCCGAAAATGCGACCTATAGCCTACCACGCGCCACAATGTTCAACAATCCTGAAGCGCGTGCTTTCTCGGGCTTCAGCAAGTCCTCTGACCTTGTCTAGACCCTTCTCCTTTTTAGGGTGTTAGAAATGTTAGTTTTCCAACCATTAAGAACTAATAGAAACGGGATTGGAATTGTTTACCCCATCGCTTTTTAGGGACTCAGAAAATGAAGAAAATTGTTTTTTTCCAGTATTCTTGAAAATCCGACTTTTTCCAACATTTATGTGAAGACTCCGAAAAAAGCGTGGTTGCCAAGACCTAAAAAACAAACAAAACAAACTTAATTCCAATGGAAAAATTTTAGTTTAATTTTATAGAAAGGAGAATTATGACCTACTCACAAAACTATCTGGACGATATACTAGTACGCATGGCCTACCATTCTAGCGGTATCGAAGGGAATACTATCTCTCTACCCGAAACCGTCAGCATTATCTTAGAAAGCACCTTGCCACGCAACGGCAAAAGTATTCGTGAGTTTTATGAGATTGAAAACCATAAACAGGCCTTTTCTTATCTCTTGGACTCATTGGCAAACCATCAAGCTCTTACTGTGGGGCTGGTTCAAGATTTTCACGCCTTATTAGTGGATAGACTGCAACACGATAGAGGACGATTTAAACAAGTTCAAAATGCTATTATCGGGGCAGAATTTCAAACAGCTAGCCCAGCAGAAACACCCTACCTGATGACACAATGGGCGGATAATACTGCTTATCGTTTGGAGCATGCTCAGAATGAAAAAGAAGTATTAAAGATTTTAGCAGACACCCATATCCAGATTGAACGGATTCACCCATTTAGCGATGGTAACGGTCGTACCGGTCGCCTGATACTTATGTACTTGGCTATGAAGTATCTAAACGCTCCTATCATCATCCCAAAAGACTCAAGGGCGCATTATATGGAACTCCTCGCAAATCAAGACGTAACTGGACTAGCTGATCTCTTCAAAAAGTCACTGGACTACGAAAGAATACGAAAAAAACAGTTTTAAAACAACAAAAAAAGACAAGCTAGCTGCTGCTGACTTGTCTAATATCGCCTGAACTGAAATAACAGGAAAGATTCAGGCGGTTAGTAGCATCTTGAGAGATTGGAAGCAGAAAGGTCTGGTTACTGTTGAGTTGGGACTCTTTCAAACCTCTTAGTCTACGCTATTATTATACCACTCTTGCATTTAAAAAGTGACTGACGGCATTTCTCACGCTCATCAGTCTATAACTCTCTAATGAAGTATAATGCGGTATAATTTAGACGATTTTCAACACTTCGGCATTTTAGGAACGCTTAAAGCGCTCTAAACAATATCAAAAAAAAATAAAACTCTTGAAATATTGGGGCTTGTATGCTAGAATGAAAGTATAAAGGGAAAAGCAGTGCTTCTAGCATATGTAACTAAAAAGCCCCACCGTTACAGCGATGGGGTTTTTTGCTACCCTCTTAAAGGGTTAAAAGCTACTTGCTACGTCTCTTTATCCATAACTTGAAAAGCTCCGATAGTACGTTAACAAGTAACGGAGCTAGAAAAAGGGAAAACAACTCTAGCATATATAACACCTCCCTTCATGAATTAAATTGAGGGGCGAAAACATTATACCAAAAACACCCATCACAAACAAGCCCATATAAGCCCATATCCGCCTTGTTTACTACTCTGGTATTATTTACCGTCTGACTAATTAAAATCGAAAATAGGGGCATTCTCGTAGCTCCTCGCATGGTAAAACTTCAAAACCTTTTCTAATTTGCTTGCCTGCTGATGGAAAAAGGAGTAAAACCATGAAAATAACAGAATATACTAAAAAAGACGGCTCAATAGTCTATCGCTCTAGCGTCTACCTTGGCATCGATACCGTAACGGGTAAGAAAGTCAAGACGACTATATCAGGGCGAACCAAGAGAGAACTTAGAAACAAAGCGCTACAGGCTCAAATAGACTTTGAAAAAAACGGCTCTACAGTATTTAAAGCGGTTCAAATCAATACCTATGCCGAACTGGCGGAGAATTGGCTGGAAACATACTGCCATACGGTCAAAAAGGCAACACTTACAATAATCAAGAGTAGACTAAAAAACTATCTACTTCCAGCCTTTGGAGACTACAAACTAGATAAGCTAACACCCCCAGTTATTCAAAAGCAAGTTAATCAATGGGCAAAAGAGTACAATCAACTAGGCAAAGGCTACCAAGAATATCCGCAACTTAACTCGCTAAATAAACGCATACTTAAATACGCCGTATCCTTACAAGTTATCTCCTTTAATCCTGCCCGTGATATTATCGTCCCACGTCGTAAGGCAAAAGAAGGGCAAAAACTAAAATATCTGGATGATGATAACTTAAAAAAATTCTTAAATTATCTGGATCAGTTGCCTAACACTTACAAAAATTTCTACGATACGGTGCTGTATAAGACGCTTTTAGCGACTGGTTTGCGCATTCGTGAATGTTTAGCCCTCAAATGGTCTGATATTGACTTACAAAACGGTACACTAGACGTAAATAAGACTCTAAACTGTGAAAAAGAAGTCACTACCCCTAAAACAAAATCAAGCGTTAGAATGATTGACTTGGATAATAAGACAGTACTCATGCTGCGGCTTTACAAAAATAGACAAGCGCAAGTTGGTAGAGAAATAGGCTTGACTTATGAAAAAGTATTTTCTAATTCCTTTGACGAATATAGAGACGCTAGGACACTTAGGCATAGACTTGAGAAACATTTAAAACTTTCTGACTGCCCTCGTTTAACATTCCACGCCTTCCGCTATACTCACGCTAGTATCTTGCTCAATGCTGGACTGCCTTACAAAGAAATACAAACAAGGCTAGGGCATTCTCAAATATCAATAACCATGGATACTTATAGCCACTTGTCCAAAGACAACAAGAAAAACGCTACTTCATTTTATGAAAAAGCCATTGAAAAATTAAAAAGTTCCTAAAAAGTCCACAAAAAGTTTAAAAATCCATTAGCTCAATTGTGAAAAGTAGCTATATCAAAGGCTTTGCACGCCCTATTTGAAATTTAGCACGTTTCTCATAAAAATGAAAAAAGTCTAACGATTTTGTCAGACCAGAATCTTATAACCTAAAAAAGAGAAGAACAATTCTTCCCTCCAACTATCATTATTTAGCAGCTGCGTACAATTCATCTACTTTATTCCAGTTGATTACTGAAAAGAAAGCTTTGATGTAGTCAGGACGCACGTTGCGGTATTTCACGTAGTAAGCATGTTCCCAAACGTCCAAGCCCAAGATTGGTTTTTTACCTTCTGAGATTGGTGTGTCTTGGTTTGCTGTTGAAGTCACTTCAAGTTTCCCTTCTTTGTTGACAACCAACCATGCCCAACCTGAACCAAAACGAGTTGTTGCTGCTGCAGTGAAGGCTGCTTGGAATTCTTCAAATGAACCAAATGTTGCATCGATTGCTGCTGCCAGTTCTGCTGAAGGAGCTGTTTTCTCGGGAGTCATCAATTCCCAGAAAAGAGCGTGGTTCAAGTGTCCGCCACCATTGTTGATAAGTGCTTGACGGATATCAGCTGGGATAGATTCTACATCAGCAAGCAAGGCTTCAAGGTCTTCACCGATTTCAGGGTGTTTTTCAAGAGCTGCATTAGCATTGTTGACATAAGTTTGATGGTGTTTGTCATGGTGCAAGTGCATTGTTTCCACATCGATGTATGGTTCCAAAGCGTCGTATGCATATGGAAGATCTGGTAAGATAATAGCCATCTGTAATACCTCTTTTTCTTTCTATATGAAAATGATAACGCAAACATTCACTTTTTTCAAGTTTTTTGCTTATAGATGAAGAAATCACTGAAATACTTTCTAATAATACTCTTCGAAAATCTCTTCAAACCGCGTCAACGTCGCCTTGCCGTAGGTATATGTTACTGACTTCGTCAGTTCTATCTGCAACCTCAAAACGGTGTTTTGAGCTGACTTCGTCAGTTCTATCTGCAACCTCAAAACAGTGTTTTGAGCTGACTTCGTCAGTTCTATCTACAACCTCAAAGCAGTGCTTTGAGCAACCTGCGGCTAGTTTCCTAGTTTGCTCTTTGATTTTCATTGAGTATAAAACAAGCAAATCAGCAAGAAACCCACGACAAGATAATCCTGACGCGGGTTGTAGTTTCAAAAAAATATCAATTTACCTGACTAGCAATCTGTAAGAGTACCTTTTCAAAAAGGAAACCTTTTTCATAAAGACCTGTCTTAATCTGATAGTCTGTCTCAATCAAATAAGAAATAGCTTGCTTCAAAAAGCTCAAGGAAAGTCCTCGCGCATCTCTCAGCGCAAACTTAATCTGATAGGGATTGGGATTGCGTCCTAGATAGCCACCTAGACTACTTGCAATCTGAGATTCTGTTTGCCCAGACTCCGCCAAAATCTTCACCTGAGTAAAAGTCCGAAATTGTCCTAGCATGACTGCAATCAACTTGATTTCATCTTCTCCTTGCAAGGTCAAGTCTCTAACCAAATCACGCGCCTGGTCCATCTTTTTAGTCAGAATAAACTGAGTTAAATCAAAAATATTGTCCTGCAAGGTCTTGGGAATTGCGTTAACAATATCCTCTTCCTCGATAACAGAGTCTTCCTTATAGGACTGTAAAAAGAGGAGATTTTTCTGGATTTCGCTAAATTGAAAACCCGACTTGACGAGAAGATTTTCAAAAGAATTATTGGTAAACTGCAGACCTTCTTTCTGGCTCCACTTTTGGAAATACTGGCGTAATTCTTGTTCTTTGGCTTCTACTGCATCAAAGACCTTGGCATCACGCTTAAGTAATTTTACCAGCCGTCTTTTGCTATCCAGCTTTCCTTCTGCAAAGATTATCAACTTGCTTGTTAGTGAAGGGTTATCAAGGTATTCCTCAAACGACTTGAGTTCATCATCTGTTAAAAAGCGTTTCTTGGCTGTTGTGATATCTACAAAATGGTCTAATATCACGATTTTCTCATCCGCAAAGAAAGGAAGGCTGACTAACTCCAGTTCCACATCCTTGTAGACCACTTCTTTCATATCAAAGTAGGCAAAGTTGAGGTCAGCAGAATCATAGCCAATCTGTTTCAATACTTGACTCTTCATCACTTCAAACTGACCCTGATCTGTCCCTGTAAAAAGGCTCAGGCTAGGTAAATTTGATAAAGTCAACTTCTGACTCTCTTCAATGGCTAGCATCTTCTCTCCTTTCTTCTGATTTTTCGATTTAATTTAGTCAATATAGCGCAATTTCCCACGGAAATCTTCTAAGCTCTCGTATCCTTTTTCCGCCATGATTGCTTTTAGTTCATTGGTAATGCGGTCAAAGGCACCGACGCCTTCTTTGTGAAGGGTGGTTCCCACCTGCACCATACTCGCTCCACAGAGAATATGTTCAAAGGCATCACGACCAGTCAACACGCCACCTGTTCCAATGATTTGGATCTGGGGATTTAAGCGTTGATAAAAGGCGTGAACATTAGCTAAAGCAGTTGGTTTAATATACTCTCCACCAATCCCCCCAAAACCATTTTTAGGACGGATAACGACAGACTCATCTTCTATATAAAGGCCGTTTCCGATAGAGTTGACGCAGTTGACAAACTTGAGCGGATACTTGTTGAAAATAGCTGCCGCTTGGTCAAAGTGAACAATATCAAAATATGGGGGCAATTTAATTCCAAGAGGTTTGGTGAAGTAGGCAAACACCTCTGCCAAAATCCGGTCTGTTGTCTCAAAATCATAGGCAATCTGAGGTTTTCCTGGAACATTTGGACAGGAGAGGTTTAGCTCAGTCAGACCACGAAAATCACTCTCTTGGACTTTTTTCAAAATAGTATGGGTTTCCTCTGGAGACATGCCAACTAGAGATAAGAAGAAAGTCCGGTTCGGCTCTTTTTCCTGCAGATTCAAAAGGTAGTCCAGATAGTAGTCTAAGCCCTTATTTGGCAAGCCCATAGAGTTGATAGAACCAAGTGGAACATCTTGGTAACGTGGCTCAGGATTTCCCTGACGAAAGTCCAAGGTCGCTGTCTTAGTGACAAAGGTTCCTGCCGCTGAGTTTTTAACCCCTTCCAGCTCTTCTATCGTCATACAAGCCACACCTGCTGCATTCATCAAGCAATTATCAAACTCAAAACCAGCAATTTGCGTTTTCGTTGATACCATGATTCTAATCCTCCAGATTCCTTTTATTGCTAATATTATACCACAGTTTTAATTCTAGGTTTACTAGATTCTATGGTTCTATCTATTTATTCGGAAAAGAAAGTCTAGTGCAGAAGTCATGCTATGGAAACAGCTAGTATATTGGAAGTTTGAATAAGACTTGGGTCACAGACTTTTGAATGAAGTCCAAGCAACAAGGAGAAATCTCAACCATGAGTCCATTCCATGACTCTGTTGCTCTAGAAAACCTTGCAATAGTCAAGTGATAACGAATAAAACTTTGGATTGAAATATCTCCATGATTATCTATTACGAGGAGAAATCTCAACCTTTGGCATTTTTAAAGAAATACATGTAAATCTCTACTTTCGCAAAATGGATTTTCAGAACAGTATCCCAGTATAGTTAAAAACTATAAAAAAGAGAGGGAGGTCCCTCTTTCTTCAATTCATTTATTTTACTACTTCTTTTAAAGCATCTACCTTGTCCAAACGTTCCCATGGAAGATCAATATCTGTACGTCCCATGTGTCCATAAGCTGCTGTTTGACGGTAGATTGGACGTTTAAGATCCAGCATTTGTATAATTCCTGCAGGGCGAAGATCAAAGATTTGACGAGCTGCTTTTTCAAGCTTACTTTCAGCTACTGCTCCTGTACCAAAGGTATCGATACGGACAGAAACAGGCTGGGCAACACCGATAGCATAGGCTAACTGCACTTCTGCCTTCTTAGCAAGGCCTGCTGCAACGATATTCTTGGCAATATAACGAGCTGCATATGAGGCAGAACGGTCCACCTTAGTCGCATCCTTACCAGAGAAGGCACCACCACCATGACGAGAGTAGCCACCATAAGTATCTACGATGATCTTACGACCAGTCAAACCTGAGTCCCCTTGAGGCCCACCGATTACAAAACGACCAGTAGGATTGATGAAGAATTTTGTTTGCGCATCCAAGTAAGAGGCTGGAATAACTTCTTTGATAACCTTGTTAATCACATCATTGTGAATTTGTTCGTTGCTGACTTCTGGGTCGTGCTGAGTAGAAATAACGACTGTGTCCACACGTACTGGACGGTCATTTTCATCATACTCAACTGTAACTTGTGATTTAGCATCTGGGCGAAGATAGCTGATTTCCCCAGATTTACGAAGATCTGCTAAACGACGAACTAACTTGTGGCTGAGTGAAATTGGCAATGGCATGAGCTCTTCTGTTTCATCCACAGCAAATCCAAACATGAGACCTTGGTCTCCAGCACCAATTAAGTCAAGTGGATCTTGATCTGCATTTCCACGAACCTCCAAGGCTTCGTTAACACCTTGGGCGATGTCAGGAGATTGTTCCACCAAAGATGGGTGTACTCCTACAGTCTCAGCAGAAAAACCATACTCTGTATTGGTGTAGCCAATCTCTGCAATGGTATCACGAACCACACGGTTAATATCCACATAAGCATTTGTAGAAATTTCACCAAAAACATGGACGGAACCAGTATAGACAGCTGTCTCAGCAGCAACGTGAGCTTCTGGATCCTCTGCTAAAATAGCATCCAAAATCGCATCTGAAATTTGGTCTGCAATCTTATCTGGATGTCCCTCAGATACAGATTCAGACGTGAATAATTTACGTTCTGACATAAAAATGTCCCCCCTTAAAAATAGTGTTATAGAGTTACAAAGTACTGATAGGTATTTCCATTATCTAAGAGTTACGACGCGAAAGAAATAAAAACGATACTTTTTTATTTATGAAGCTAGTAAGGCGCATAGGGTGACCTCAGTATGGCGGCAACCGTAGAAAGACGAGCGACCTTGGAGCCGTCAGTCTTTGCGAGTCACAAACTCTTCGTAATAAATACCTACCATCTTATCGGGACTATATAACTTTATCATTATACCATTTTTAAACACAATTTGCAGTCTTTAATGTAGTGTTTCGGTTTAGATAGTTCGTTCTCATAAAGCAAAAAGTTGGAGCTCAGTACTCCAACAATTACTATTAAAATGTTTGGCGTTTTGCTTTACGCTCTGCACGATCGCGAGCGCGATTTTCAGCACGCTTGGTTTTACGGCGCTTTTCATCAACCGCCCATTGAATTTTCTTCTTATAACCCGGTTTGACTTTTTTCTTTTTCTTTTTAACCAAACCAATCATTTCGATATCAAGTTTATCTTGTTTTTTCTCACGGTTGGCACGACGATCACGGTCATAGGTATCTTGGAATTCTCCATCTTTGACCATCTTAGGAGTAAACTTGATTCCCAATTTCTCCAACTCACGGATATCCGAGTCATCACTTGGCTGATAAAGGGTAATGGCTGTGCCTGGTAGGCCATTTCTTCCAGTACGACCAACTCGATGAACAAAGAAGGACAAATCTTGCGGAATGGCATCATTGATGACATGGCTGACACCTTCAATGTCAATCCCACGCGCTGCCAAGTCTGTTGCGACAATGTACTCAAAATCCAGATTTTTCACCTGATTCATGATACGCTTGCGCTCACGAGGGGCAATATCCCCATGAATTTTTGCCACCTTCAAGCCTTGAGCAGTCAGGTAAGAATGCAATTCATCAGCACGCGTTTTAGTGTTAACAAAAATCATTGCCAAATACGGTTGCATCAACTGAGTCAACTGGTAAATTTGAGCATTCTTATCACGTCCCTTAGTAGAAATCAACCAATTATCAATGGTATCAGAAATGATCGTTTTGGTCTTGATTTTCTCCATAACTGGATTTGATAAGTATTTTTTCAAGAATGGTTGCAGTTTTTGCGGAATAGTCGCTGAGAAGACCATGAATTGCAAGTCTTTTGAAAGACTGCCAGCAATCTTATCAACAGTTTCCAAGAATCCCATATCCAAGGTCATGTCTGCTTCATCAACAACAAAGGTCTTGGCCTTGTGAATAGCCAAATCACCGGATTTAACCAAGTCGTAAATACGGCCTGGTGTTCCAATAACAATATGAGGCTGATTGCTTGCCAATTTCTCAATCTGACGAGCCTTATCCGTACCACCCACATAATTAACCACACGAACTTCCACGTCTGAGTGGGCAGCAATCTGACGGGCTGCTTGGTAAATTTGAGTAGCCAACTCACGACTCGGTGCAGTAATCACTGCCTGTACACTATCGCTAGCTTCATCTAATTGCTGGAAAATCGGTAACAAGAAAGTGTGAGTCTTACCTGAACCTGTTTTTGATTCTCCAACCAAATCTCTACCTGCCAAAACAATAGGAATCAATTTGTCTTGCACCTCTGTTGGAGCTGTAAATTTTAACTCCTCCAAGGCCTCTCTAATATAGTTTTTAAATTGAAATTTCGTAAATGACATAATATCCTCTATTCTATCTATCTTATCAATTATACCATATTTTATTCCATTACAGTAGTCTCACTTATTTAGGCTATTTCCAGTAGCTTCTCTAATAATAAAAAGGCTAGAATTTCATGGTTCCAACCTCTTTTCATACTCAATGAAAATCAAAGATCAAACTAGGAAACTAGCCGCAGGCTGTACTTGAGTACGGCAAGGCGACGTTGACGTGGTTTGAAGAGATTTTCGAAGAGTATCAGTTATTATTTCCAGTTTAAAATAGCACTCAAGCCATAGTGATCACTGACTTGTGGACTCTTGTTACCATCAAATACGACATGTAAATTTTCCACCGCTAACTCTTTGGTAGTAAAGACATAATCGATTCGAAGGGGTTCAGTGTTCCCTTTCCAGCCATCAATTTCTGGTGGAACGGTATAGCTACCGCTTTTCTCTTGAGCAACTTCAAAAGCGTCTTGTAAGCCTAATGGACTAGCCAAAATAGCTTGGTAGCCTTCCTGTCCAGCTGGGTTGTTGAAATCTCCAGCTAGTAAAAGTGGCTTGTTCAATTCTTTCAAGACATTCTCAAATCGTGCCCATTCTTCTTGGAAACCTTTATCCCACCAAGAAAGGTGGACACTTGCAACTGCAAGCTCCTTACCATCAACTACAGTTTCAGCCAAGGCAACACGACGAGTATGATAGTCTGTTGGATCATCCACATCTGAAACCAAAATTTCTCTGGCTTCAATAGGTTTTTTAGACAAGATAGCTACACCTTCATGGTAGCGATCATAACCGATATGGTTATAGGCCCAAGTCCAGTAGTAATTTTTCCCTTGCTCAGACAACTTTTCAACCAAGAGTCTAACATAGTGATCTTGGTGAATAGGCTCAGCTGCTGGCAAAGCTTGATAAAGGTCATTAACCTCCACCTCTGGCGAAGTGATCTCCTGATTGATTTCTTGGAAACAAATCAAATCATAGTCTTTTTCAAGAATATCCTCAAGCAAAATCTGGAATTTTTCCTCAGCTTCTTTTTCCATCCAACTATGAGTATTGAGTGTTAAAAATTTCATTCTTTTCTCCCAAAATAAGAGGTTGGAATACAGCTTCCAACCTCAAGTATATTACAATTCTACTTTAGCAACTGCTGTTTTAGCTGCAAGAGAACCTGTTTTTTCTAATTTAACTGATTTAATTGCATCACCATTTGTGAAGACAACTACTGTTGAAGTTTCACGTCCTGCTGCACGGATAGCATCCAAGTCAGCTGTGACAAGGAGATCTCCTGCTGCAACTTTTTGTCCTTCAGCAACATGAACTGTAAATGGTTTACCTTCAAGACTTACTGTGTCCAAACCAATGTGAACCAATACTTCAAGACCTGATTCAGTCACAATACCAAGAGCATGTTTTGTTGGGAAGATGCTTGATACAGTACCTGAAACTGGAGATACAATGTTTCCATTTGCAGGTTCTACTGCAAATCCATCACCCATCATTTTTTGAGCAAATACTGGATCTTTTACTTGTTCCAAAGCAACAACTTGACCGTCTGCTACTGAGTAAACTTCCTCAGTAAGACCTTTGAAGTGAACAGTGTTTTGTTGTGCTTCAGTCATTTGGCTTGGAAGAGTTTCAGGAATGATTTCACCTGAATCAAGGATATCTTGGATATCAGATTTCAATACGTCAGCTTTTGGTCCGTAGATAGCTTGAACCCCTTGTCCTTTCATGACAAGACCCATAGCTCCTTCTGCTTTCCATTGCTCTACATTTCCTACTTTATCTGCATCTTTAACAGTTACACGAAGACGAGTCATACATGCGTCAACATCAACGATATTTGCACGTCCACCAAGAAGGTTGATGATGTTTACAGCTTGAGAGCCTGCTGCAACTTTCACTTCGCTACTAGATTCTTCTGAACCTTCAGCAGTTTCGTAGTTTCCGTTACGCCCTGAAGTTGCGTAGTTGAATTTTTGAATCATGAAGTTTGCGATAAAATACATGATTACGGCAAAGAGAACAGTTACCCAAACGAAGTTAATGATATCCATACCGATACCAGCACTGATTGCAATAGGTGTACGAGTCAAGAACTCGATTGAACCGAATGAGTGCATACGTAGGTTTACAACGTCAGCCATAGCGAAGGCAGCACCTTGAACAAGTGAGTAAACAAGATACATAGGTGTTGCAACGAACATGAACATGTATTCGATTGGTTCAGTAACCCCTGTCAAGAATGTTGCAAGAGCTGTCGCAATCATCATACCTTTATATTTGTGTTTCTTGTCAGCATCGACATTACGGTAGATAGCCACGATCACACCCATCAAGATACCGAATGAACCGATCATTTGTCCAACTTTAAAACGAGCTGGGTGAACAGTATCTAACAATTGTTGGTAGTGACTTGCATCTGTACCTTTGAGGTTTACAAGGTCTGTTACCCATGCAAGCCATAGTGGGTCTTGACCGAATACTTGAGTACCTTTAGCTGCACCAGTTAAAATGTCATAAGTACCACCAAGAGCTGTGTAGTTCATTGGGATAGTCAACATATGGTGAAGACCAAATGGCAAGAGCAAACGTTCCAAAGTACCATACAAGAATGGTGCAAGGATTGGTGCAGTTTCTTGTGAGTTGGCAATCCAAATACCAAAGCTATTGATACCAGTTTGCACAAGTGGCCAGAAAGCTGAAAGTAGAATTGCAGCAATTACTGAACGAAGAATAACTACAAATGGTACAAAACGTTTTCCGTTAAAGAATGAAAGTGCATCAGGAAGCTTACGGAAGTTATAGTATTTATTGTAAGCAGTTGCTCCAATAAAACCAGAAATAATCCCTACGAATACACCCATGTTAAGTGCTGGAGCTTCCATAACACTAATGAAGTAATCAGCAACTTTGATTGATCCACCAAAGAGAGTTGTTACCATAGCTTCTGGATTCTTCAACATGTCTCCTGATACACCAAAGATTGTACCAGTGATACGGTTGATTAGGATAAAGGCAAGACCTGCCGCAAACGCACCACCAGCACGTTCCTTAGCCCAGCTTCCTCCAATAGCGAGGGCAAACAAGATATGAAGGTTAACGATAACCCCCCAACCGATTTGCTCTAGGACACCACCAGTAATAACGAGTGGAGCAAAGTTAGGGTTAATCATCACGATAGACTTACCGATTGAAATCATCAAACCAGCAGCCGGCATAACCGCGATAACCACCATCAAAGCCTTACCGAATTTTTGCCAAAATTCGAAAGACAAGACATTTTTGAATGTATCTTTCATCATTCAAATCTCCTTTATTTTTATTCAGGCAAACGTTTTACGAAAACGTTTGCACCTTTTATGATTTAATTATACCACTTTAATTTTTTTTGTAAAGGCTTTTATTCAAAAAAATCCTCTTTTTTCAAAAATTTTCTAGGTGCCAAATTTCAAGTTCAAGTTAGCCATCAAGAAGTCTTCTCCGAGCGACTTCTTTATACTCTTCGAAAATCTCTTCAAACCACGTCAGCGCCGCCTTACCGTATATATGTAACTGACTTCGTNNCCTCAAAACAGTATTTTGAGTATCCTGTGGCGAGCTACCTAGTTTGATCTTTGATTTTCATTGAGTATTAGAAGTCCCTTTTCAAAAACTCTTGTAGCAAAAAAGGAGATTTTACAACCTCCTCATAAAAGTAATTATTTTACCTAAATTTTCAAGAATCGACGCATGGATATTCCTGATCCCAGTGAACCAATAAAAATTCCAATCACAAATAGTAGGGCAATCATCAACGGACTAAATAAATCTGGACTAATCATAGATAGATTTTGTCCTACCAACGATTTGTTAACAGATTGGTAAACCATTTGATAAACAATAAAGACCAAAACAGATGGTGCGATAGCTCCCAATAAACCGATAAAGGCTCCTTCTAACAAGAACGGTCCACGAATATAACTGTTTTTAGCTCCGACCAAGCGCATGATTTGAATTTCGCGACTGCGGGAAATAATAGTAATACGAATGGTATTTGAAATCAAGAAAACTGCGACAAAAATTAACAAGGCAGCAATCCCTAGTCCCCAAACACGGATAAATGAAGCTAACTTGAAGAGTCTTTCTGTATTGGCACCGCCATCTTGAACCTCAGAGACACCTTCAATTTTTTTAGCATCTTCGGCTATAGTTTTTACATCATTTGGAGTATTTGCCTCTACAATATAGGCATCATAGAGAGGATTGGCATCTCCTTCAAAGATTTTCCAGTTATCTCCCATTGTCTCGGTTAACTTTTCATATTGTTCTTCTTTACTTGAAAAGGTAACACTCTTAACCGTAGACATGTTCTTCAAAGAATCATATACCTTGTGGTAGTCATTATTTGTAACAGTTTGACCTTCTTTTTCAATTGTCTGACTGTTATCTTCCACATCCTTTCGGATATAAACTACTACACGGACATTATTTTCAATATCTGTAGCTAGTTTCGCTGTATTAAAAATAACAGATGCAAATATTGCCACCAAGGTCAAAGTAATCATGACTGAACTGACAGCAGCTACTGTCATCCAACCATTTCGTTTCAAACTTTTTAAGGCTTCAAATAAATGGCGAAAAAATCTACTAATCATCGTATCCATACTCTCCTTTTGATTCGTCACGAACGACACGGCCATTTTCAATGGCAATGACACGGTGGCGCAAGGTATTTACAATCTGGCTATTATGAGTCGCCATCAAAATAGTTGTCCCTTGTAGGTTAATCCGTTCCAAGAGATTCATAATTTCCCATGAATTATCCGGATCCAAGTTTCCTGTTGGTTCATCGGCTATCAATACTTTGGGATTATTTACAATGGCACGTGCAATCGCAATCCGCTGTTGCTCCCCACCTGAGAGCTCATTTGGGAAAGAACGAACCTTGTGCTTCAACCCAACCAAGTCTAAAACTTCCATCACACGTTTTTTGATATTACGGCGATTTTCCCCGATTACTTCCATAGCGTAAGCAATATTTTCATAGACAGTTTTCTTTGGTAACAATTTATAATCCTGGAAGACAACCCCAACACTACGACGTAGAAGCGGGACATCTTTCTTTTTGATCTTAACCAGATTAAAACCAGCAACTGATAGGCTTCCTTTATCGATTTTTACTTCACGATACAGAGAACGAATAAAGGTTGACTTCCCTGCTCCTGAAGGTCCTACGATGTAAGCAAATTCCCCCGGTTGAACGCTGACCGAAACACCGCGTAGGGCAGTCGTTCCGTTGTCGTATTTTTTAACGACATCTCTCATTTCAATGATTGACATGTGAGTTCCTTTCTATCTTAGCTGATTCGCCACTTGAGATAGGCATCGATAAAACCATCTAGGTCTCCGTCCATAACCTTATCTACCTGAGCAACCTCAAAGCTAGTTCGGTGATCTTTTACCATAGTATAAGGAGTGAAGACATAAGAACGGATTTGGCTTCCCCATGTGATTTCTTTTTTCTCACCCTTGAGGGAATCTACCTCCGCAGCTTTCTTTTCTTGCTCCATTTGATAGAGCTTAGCCTGCAACATCTTCATGGCACGATCTCTATTTCCATACTGGGTACGATCCACTGTTGATTGAACAACAATTCCAGTTGGAATGTGGGTTAAACGTACACCTGTTGAAACCTTATTGACATTTTGTCCACCGGCACCACCTGAACGGAAGGTATCCATCTTGATGTCATCTTCCCGGATTTCCACTTCAATGGTATCGTCCAACTCAGGCATCACTTCTACGGATGTGAAAGATGTATGGCGACGTTTGGCAGAGTCAAATGGTGAAATTCGCACCAAACGGTGTACCCCCATTTCTGACTTGAGAAGACCATAGGCATTAGGCCCTTCAAATGATAAGGTTACTGACTTGATACCAGCTTCATCCCCTGCTTGGTAATCCAATACTTCCACTTTAAAGCCTTTAGCATTACCATAACGAGTATACATACGAAGCAACATATCACCCCAGTCCTGAGCCTCAGTACCACCAGAACCTGGATGGATTTCCAAGATGGCATTGTTGTGGTCATAAGGTTCTGACAAGAGTAGAGTCATCTCATAGCTGGTCATCATCTTATCAAGTTCGGCTAACTGCTCTACCAGTTCTTCTTGAACTGACTCGTCTTCAGCTAAAAAGTCCAATAAAATTTCGACTTCATCCTGCAACTCTTCCATTTTGTGGAAGGTGTTATAGGTGTTTTTTAATTCATTTAATTCTTGCGACGTTTTTTGGGCCGCAATATTATCATTCCAAAAATCAGGTTCTGTCATCTTGTTTTCCAAGATGGCAATCTCTTCCTCTAGCCCTTCGAGGTCAAAGAGACCCCCTGAAAGAAGCTAATTTTTCACGATTTGCGTCAATTTTTTGACGGATTACTGAAATGTCCATAAATACTCCTTTTTTACATCATTTCATTATAGCATATTTTATCATTTCTTTCCATCTTTTGCTATAATCCCTTTTTTATGAAAAAAGAAGCCTTTCGGCTTCCCTTTTTACAAGACTTTTGCTGAAGTGCGAGTGATTTCTTCCACTTGAATACCATTTGCTTCAAATTTTTCTTTCAAGGCTGGTAAATCAATTGATCCATCGATTTGAACTTCGATAATCACCTTACCATCCTTACGCGGAATATTGACTGTATGAGAGATATTCAAATTTTCTTCTGCAATCAAAGAAACAATCTTTCCGAGGACACCGACTTCATCTTCTGTAACAAAGCGCACACGAATTCCTTCTTCACCATAACCAGCAATTTCAAGAAAGGCTTGGAAAACGTCACGGTCCGTAATAACCCCATAGACTTGATGGTTATCTACGACAGGAAGAATACCAATCTTGTTTTTCAACATCAGATAAGTTGCATCTTCTAGACTCGCATAGCCAGAGACAGTGACAACATCGCGAATCATGACATCTTTTACTTTTGTCTTATTTAGAAGATAATTCATCTCATAGATAGAAAGACTTGTTGCCTTGGATGGACTAGCTTGGGCAATGGTTCCCTCAGTTACCAAACCAACCAATTGATCATTTTCGATAACAGGCAAGCGGTGCAACCCTTGCTCTCTCATCAAATCTGCTGCATGAGATACTGTTGTATCTGGACTAATATAAACTACCTTGCGGGTCATAAAATCTTTAACTGCCATGAGACTTCTCCTTTTCTATTCTTATCCCTATTATACAATCTTTTTGCAAATCTATCAAACGCTTACATTTCTTTTTCAAAATTCAGAAAAGTATGAATAACCTAGCAAAAAGAGCTCTGAAATCGAGCTCTGTGAATGAAGGTAAGATACGTTTCATTCGATTTTTTCAATTATTAGAAATTTATCTTTCAGTGTAGATGTAGATTTGTTTGCAATCTAAATATGCCGACTAAAACAATCCCTCGGATTCGGATGATTGCTTCGCAATCTCTATTCAGCGACTAAAAAGGTCCCCAGGACTATAATGATGATTACTTCGTAATCTTTATCTGCCGACTAAAACAATCCCCCGGATTCGGATGATTGCTTCGCAATCTTTATCTACAACCTAAACTAGTCTCCCAGACTAGTTTAGCCACCCAGATATGCTTTTCTGACTTCTTCTGATGAGGCGAGTTCTTTTCCTGTTCCTGATAGGACGATTTTTCCTGTTTCCAGTACATAACCTCGGTCAGAGATTGCGAGTGCTTTATTGGCATTTTGTTCAATCAAGAGGACGGTTGTTCCTTGCTTCTGAATATCTTGAATGATATCAAAAATCTCTTGGATGAAGATTGGGGCAAGTCCCATTGATGGTTCATCTAAAAGAAGAAGTTTTGGTGTTGACATAAGAGCGCGTCCCATGGCAAGCATTTGTTGTTCCCCTCCTGAAAGAGTAGCTGCATCTTGGTTCTTCCGTTCTTCAAGACGAGGAAAGCGTGAGAAAACCTTCTTCAAGTTAGCTTGATTTTCTTCACGATTTTTCTTTAAGAAAGCTCCCATTTCAAGATTTTCCATAACAGTCAAGCCAGGAAAGACGTGGCGTCCTTCTGGAACTTGTGAAAGACCACCTGCCACGATTTTCTGAGCTGGCATTTTTTGGATTTCTTGACCTAAAAATTCAATCTTTCCTGAACTTGGTCGAACTAAACCAGACAAGGTACGGAGAATGGTTGTCTTACCAGCACCATTGGCACCGATAAGGGAAACAACTTCTCCTTCATTCACTTCAAAGCTTACATCACGGACTGCTTGAATCATACCATAATGCACAGAAAGATTATCAACTTTTAACATAGACATTAGGCTTCACCTCCTAGATAAGCTTCGATAACGCGTTTATTGGTCTTAATTTCATCTGGAGTTCCTTGAGCAATCAAACGACCATATTCAAGTACGTAGATACGTTCTGTTACTTCCATGACCAGATTCATATCGTGTTCAATCAGCATGATCGTAATCTTAAATTCATCTTTGATACGACGAATTAACTCAGTTAATTCAGCTGTTTCCTGCGGGTTCATACCTGCGGCTGGTTCATCTAAAAAGAGAATTTTAGGTTCCGTAGCAAGGGCACGAACAATTTCCAAACAACGTTGTTGTCCGTAGGCGAGGTTTTTAGCAAGAGTTTCTGCATCACCATCTAAATCAAAGATTTTAAGCAATTCCAAGGCTTTAGCCTTTAATTCTTTTTCACTCTTGTAAAAAGCTGGTAAGCGTAAGAAACTAGCAAAAACATGTTGTTTGTGATGATTGCCAAAGGCAATCAAAACATTGTCCAAAACGGTTAAATCTTTAAAGAGACGGATATTTTGGAAAGTACGTCCAAGTCCCAAAGAAGCAATCTTATAAGGTGCCTTCCCATTTAAAAGGTGACCATCTAAGGTTACTGTGCCCTCACTTGGTTCATAAACACCGGTCAAAAGGTTGAAAAGGGTTGTTTTACCAGCTCCGTTAGGACCAATTAGTCCAACCAATTCCCCTTCGTTCAATTCAAGAGTCACATCTCCAACAGCTGTTAGACCGCCAAAATGTTTGGTTAACTGTTTTACTTCAAGTAATGCCATTAGTTTTGTTCCTCCTTCTTAGATTTTTTAAAGAAACGTGATAGACTCAATTCCCATGTCCCAAGTAGTCCACCTGGTCTGAAAATCATTACCAATACCAAGGCTAAAGCATAAATAATCATACGCACGCTGGCAACATCTTGGAGAAGCATATTCAAAATTCCAAGAACAATAGCTGAAACAATGGCACCTGTAATGGAACCAAGTCCACCAAATACAACAATGATCAAAACGTTGATTGAGTTGATAAAAGTGTAATCTTTCGGTACAACTGAACCGATAAATCCTGCCTGAAGTGACCCTGCAATACTTGCAGTAATGGCACCAAAGACAAAGGCAATGATTTTAATTTTAGTTGTATTAACCCCAACTGACTCTGCAGCGATTTCATCTTCACGAACAGAGAGGGTTGAACGAC
Organism: Streptococcus sp. 2154; assembly: GCF_013277255.1. NCBI lineage: Bacteria > Bacillati > Bacillota > Bacilli > Lactobacillales > Streptococcaceae > Streptococcus > Streptococcus sp. 2154. Next base: position 29,167 of record NZ_VMMK01000021.1, on the reverse strand, counting down.
CAATTGGACTACGCAAGAAGTTCAAGGTTGCAATGGTTGTAATCACAACAAAGAAGTAAACCATTTGCCAAGTTGTAAAGTTTGGAATTCCCAAGATACCTGCCGCACCATTTGTAAGGCTTCCGCCATTGATGATAAAGATACGGATAATTTCAGAAACACCTAGAGTCGCTACCGCAAGATAGTCCCCCTTCAAGCGCAAGGTTGGAATCCCGACAAGTAAGGCAACTGCTCCTGAAAGTAAAGCCCCTATCAGCATAGCTCCAAAGAAGGCACCATAGGTTGGTGATTTAGAACCAATAATAGCTGCTGCATAGGCACCAATCGCCATGAAACCAGCATGACCAAGTGAAAATTGTCCTGAAAAACCAACGATTAAGTTGAGACCAACAGCCAGAATAATATTAATTCCAATCTGTTGTAAAATCTGAACATAGAATAGGTTGAGTACTCCGACTGAAACCAGTACACTAATCAAGCCATAGCCAGCTAACAAAAGGAGTAACCATAGAATATTAACTTTTAAATTTTCCTTCATCGTTTACACCTTCTCTTTCACATTTTTACCAAGGATACCAGCTGGGCGGACAATCAAGATCAACAACAAGATTCCATAAACAATGGCATCACGGAAGTCTGACATCCCAAAGGCTGTCGCAAAGGTTTCTAATAGACCAATTACAAATCCACCAAGCGCTGCACCAGGAATAATCCCGATACCACCAAGTACTGCGGCAACGAAAGACTTAAGACCTGGAGTAACCCCCATCAAAGGTTCAAGAGAGTTATAATAGAGGGCAATCAGAACACCAGCCGCACCTGCAAGAGCTGAACCTAAAGCAAAGGTAAAGCTGATAGTACGGTTTACATTGATCCCCATCAATTGCGCTGCATCGCTATCTACAGATACAGCACGCATGGCTTTCCCCATCTTGGTCTTTTGGACAATAACCTGTAACAAAATCATCAAAATCAAGGAAATGGCCAAAATCATTAACTGCACGTTTGTTAGACTAATTGGACCCAAATCATAGCGAACTGTTTGAATCGCTTGAGGGAAGGCACGGGTATTGGCACCAACCAGATAGACCATGCCATACTCCAATAAGAAAGAAACCCCAATAGCTGTAATCAAAACAGCAATACGAGTAGAGTGACGCAAAGGTCGGTAAGCAAGGAACTCAATCACGACACCAAGAATAGCTGTCGCCAGCATAGCTACAATAAGCGCTACAAAGAAATTCATTTGGAAAGAATTAATCAAGAAATAACCGATAAAGGCTCCCATCATATAAATATCACCGTGGGCGAAGTTGATGAGCTTGATAATTCCGTAAACCATGGTATATCCTAGGGCTAACAGCGCATAAACACTACCTAGAATCAAACCATTTACTAGTTGTTGGAGCATAAGATTCACTCTTTCTATTTATAATTTTGAGGGTTGCCCCTCACTTTTTGATAGGTTCTTAAACATCGAAACAGGGAGTGAGTCCGAGTCTCATTCCCTATTTCAACATTTTCTATTATGGTTTTACAACTTCTGCTGCTTCAACCTTACCATTGTTCATGGTCATCATGTAAGCAGTTTTGACTGTGTTGTGGTCTGCATCGAAGCTTGTTTGACCAGTTACACCTTCAAAATCTTTTGTTTTAGCAAGGTTATCCTTGATTTCACCAGAGTTTTTAGCACCTTTTGCTGCATTTGCTACAAGGTGAACTGAGTCATAAGCCAAGGCTGCAAATGTTGAAGGCTCTTCATTGTACTTAGCACGGTATGCGTCAAGGAAGGCTTTTGCTTTAGCTGAAACTTCTACAGTAGTTGAGAAGCCTGAGATAAAGTAGATGTTTGATGCTTTTTCAGCAGTTGCTTGTTGTACAAACTCTTCACCGTTGAATCCATCACCACCAACGATTGGTTTGTCAATTCCCATACCACGCGCTTGGTTTACAATTTTACCAGCTTCAGTGTAGTAACCAGGGACGATGATAGCATCAAAGTCTTTTCCTTTCATTTTTGTAAGGGCTGCTTGGAAGTCTGTGTCACCTGCTACAAAAGTTTCATCTGCAACGATCTCGCCCTTGTATGATTCGCGGAAAGATTTAGCAATCCCTTTAGCATAGTCGCTGGCATTGTCAGTGTAAAGAACAACTTTCTTAGCTTGCAATTTATCAGAAACATAGTTTGAGATAATTTTTCCTTGGAAGCTATCTTGGAAAGTTCCGATAAAGAGGTAATCTTGACCTTTAGTCAATCCATCTTGAGTCGCACTTGGTGAGATCAATGGAACACCTGCTTTTGTAGCGTTCGCTACCGCAGCTGCAGTTGCACCAGATGTCGCAGGTCCTACGATTGCTGATACTTTAGATTGGGTTACAAGGTTAGTTGTTACTGAAGCCGCCTCAGCTGTTTCAGACTTGTTATCTTTATCGACTACTTCGATTTGTTTTCCATCGATACCACCTGCTGCATTGATTTCATCAACAGCAAGTTGGGCACCTTTTTGTTCAGATGTTCCGTAGGCTGCTACGGCACCAGTTTCTTCAAAGTTAAATCCGATTTTGATTGTCTTTTCATCTACTGAGTTACCAGCAGCGTTTGACGCTCCAGACTTCACTTCTCCACAGGCTGCAAGAAGTGCTACACTTGCAAGAGCCACAAACGATAGGGCAAATTTTTTCTTCATCTTTTTTGTCTCCTTATTTCTTAAATAAATAGCATGTTAAGAATATACCGAATTATCAGAAAATTGTCAACACTTTTCTTGAACTTTTTCGATGATAACGTTTTCCTCTCGATAAAGATTGCCCACAAAGGGTGTTTCTAACTCTTGGATATGACAAACTCTGACTTTTTTTATAAACTTTTCCTTGCTCAAGCGCCCGACCAATTGCTCCACTTCTTGAGTTGGAACATAGAGTTGTAAGTAACGATGTTTCTTGGAATGATAGGTAATATCTCCATAATCCTGCAGTTTTTTGGCATCACGATTATAGTAAAGATAGATAATCAAGCCAGAGCGATTGACTTTTTCAAACATGATAAATCCTCTTTCTAAGAAATCTCTCCCTATTATACCAAAAAAAGCAAACCCAGTCGAGTTTGCCTTCTATCATCATTAGTTCAATGAATTGTTGGCCATAATTTCATCAATAAAGCCATATTCAAGTGTTTCCTGGGCGCTCATCCAGTTATCACGTTCTGCATCTGCATGGACTTTTTCCATTGACTGACCTGAATTTTCAGCCAAGATTTTTTCCAAGGTATTACGAGTTTTGAGCAAGTGTTCTGCAGCGATAGCCATATCAGTTTGTTGGGTACCACCACCTGTACCGCCCATTGGTTGGTGAATCATGTATTCAGCATTTGGAAGCATGAAACGTTTGCCTTTTGCTCCACTTGATGCGATGACTGTTCCCATAGATGCAGCCATTCCCATAACAATGGTTTGGACATCTGCCTTGATAAAGTTCATGGTATCTACGATTGCCAAACCAGCTGAAACAGAACCACCTGGTGTATTGACATAAAGGTAAATATCTTTTGTACTATCTTGGGCATCCAAGAAAAGCAGTTGGGCAATAACAGAGTTAGCCATATTGTCTTCAACCGGACCTGTCAGCATAATGATGCGGTCTTTGAGAAGACGTGAGTAAATATCGTAAGAACGTTCTCCACGGCTTGTTTGTTCAATAACTACAGGAATCATTCATTTCTCCTTTTGAGTTTTAATTTTGTTGGTCAAATGACTGAAGATAAGACTATTATAATATCTTGGTCAAAAAAGGTCAAATTTTTGCTCTGCTTTCATTAGACAGAAACAAAAACCCAACCTCCTTTCGTGACTGGAAATACTTTTCCAAGTCATTCTTCTTTTCGATCTTATTTTGTACCGAACAAGCGGTCTCCAGCATCTCCAAGACCTGGAACGATATAACCGTGTTCGTTCAAACGTTCATCCAAGGCTGCTGTAAAGATTTCTACATCTGGATGAGCTTCTTGAAGGGCTTTTACACCCTCTGGAGCAGATACAAGGCAGACAAATTTGATATTTGATGCGCCACGTTTTTTAAGAGAATCAACAGCCAAGATTGCTGAGCCACCTGTTGCCAACATTGGGTCTACTACAAAAATTTGACGTTGGTCAATGTCCTCAGGCAATTTCACCAAGTATTCAACTGGTTGAAGTGTTTCTTCATCACGGTACATACCGATGTGGCCAACTTTAGCAGCTGGAACCAAGCTCAAGAGACCATCAACCATCCCGATACCTGCACGCAAGATTGGGACGATGGCCAATTTCTTACCTGCCAATTGTTTTTGAACTGTTTTTGTAATTGGTGTTTCGATTTCCACATCTTCTAGTGGAAGATCACGAAGTACTTCATACCCCATCAACATTGCAATCTCATCTACTAGCTCACGAAAAGCTTTTGTAGAAGTATCTGTACGACGCAAGATTGACAATTTGTGTTGAATCAGTGGGTGATTAATAACTTCAATTTTTCCCATTTTTGGAATTCCTTCTTTCAATTTATTCTTCTTATTATACCAAAAAACGGTTTAAAAATCTTTCTAAACCATTTATTTTTGATAATTTTTACATTAGATCAGCCTCTTTAAGAGCTGTCTGTACTGTCTCAAGTGGTAAATGGGTCAATTCTGTCCCTTTTTCTTGATAAAGGTATTGGGCGTAGTCGTCCATTCGGTACTGGTTGATATAAACCACACGCTTGCAGCCGACCTGAAGCAATTGTTTTGTACAGTTGAGACAAGGAAAATGGGTTACATAGGCTGTAAAGCCTTTGGGAACACCACGCTCAGCACCTTGAAGGATAGCATTGACCTCAGCGTGAAGGGTGCGAACACAGTGGCCTTCAATGACCAAACATTCGTGATCAATACAATGCTCAGTCCCTGACACCGAACCATTGTAACCAGTGGAAATAACCTTATTATCTTTTACCAGAATCGCGCCCACTTTAGCACGTTTACAAGTGGAACGATTGGCAATTAGTAGGGCTTGGGCTGCAAAATACTCATCCCAGGCCAGTCTTTTTTCAGTCATCTCTTTTCTCCTTTTTCTCTATTTTTTAAAAAATGGTAAACCTAAATCTGCAATCTTTTCAGCTGGTACCTTCATGCCATCCTTGATCCATTTTAGAAGGACAGAGACGATGGCTGAGCTCCAGAAGGAATGAAGATAAGAGCTGACACCTTTTGATTTCCCATGGTATTTTTCTAGAAATTCCTGCATGGCTTGGACAAAGATTTTTTCCAGATGGTAATCCAAGGCCAATTGAATTACTCTAGCTTCCTTTCTGGCCTCCCGGAAAAGGTGAACCCAAACCAAATAAAGGTCTGTCTTTAAATCGTAATGATGCAGCTGTTCCATAATATTGTGGACAGTTCGTTTAAAGACGCTCTCTAAAATTTCCTCTTTGGAGTCATAATTGCGATAAAAGGCCGCACGCGAAACACCTGCACGTTTGACCAATTCAGAAATACTAATCTTGGTCAGTTCCTTTTTTTCCAAGAGTTGCAAGAGGGCTGTTTCAATGGCTTCTCTGGTTAATAAATTGGATTCTTGGTTTGATTTTCTGAGATTTTCAAGAGACTTTTCAGAGATTCTACGTTCAGACATAACATTTTCTTTCTACTTGTCACAACAGACGGATGATGCTTTTGTTTCAAGGGTTTTCATGATATAATTGTAAAAAAAGACAGAACCTTTGTCAATGTATAACTGACAAAGATGGAGAATTTCTATGACTTGGAAAATTATTGCTGACTCTGGTTGTGATTATCGTCAACTGGAGACACCAGCTATTGACACGACCTTTGTAAGCGTCCCCTTAACCATTCAAGTAGCTGATCAGGTCTTCGTTGATGATGCCAGTCTTGACATTGACCAAATGATGGAAACCATGTATGCAACCGCAGAAGCTTCAAAATCGGCTTGTCCAAGCCCAGATGATTATTTGCGAGCATTTGAAGGTGCCAAAAACATTTTCCTAGTAACCATCACTGGTACTCTTTCTGGTAGTCACAATAGTGCGCAACTGGCCAAGAATATTTATCTGGAAGAACATCCTGACACTAAGATTCATGTAATTGATAGTTTGTCTGCTGGTGGAGAAGTTGACTTGCTCGTAGAAAAATTAAATGACTTGATTGACCAGGGCTTATCTTTTGAAGAAGTGGTTGAAGCTATCACCGCCTATCAAGAAAAAACTAAGTTGCTCTTTGTCCTAGCCAAAGTCGATAACTTGGTGAAGAACGGCCGTTTGAGCAAGCTTATCGGTACGGTCGTTGGCCTTCTAAATATCCGTATGGTTGGGGAAGCTAGTGAAACTGGAACCCTCGAATTGCTACAAAAAGCAAGAGGAGCAAAGAAGTCAGTTCAAGCAGCCTATGAAGAGTTAGTGAAAGCAGGATATGCTGGTGGCCGTATTGTTATGGCCCAACGCAATAACGAGAAATGTTGCCAACAGCTTTCAGACCGAATCCGTGAAACCTTCCCACAGGCGGATATTAAAATTCTCCCAACATCTGGTCTCTGCAGTTTCTATGCAGAAGATGGCGGTCTGCTGATGGGCTATGAAATTGATTAATTGCATTCTTGACAAGAGGTAACCATCATCTCTTGTTTTTTTGTGGTACAATAGAGCTATGAAACATTTTGATACTATTGTCATCGGTGGAGGACCTGCTGGTATGATGGCTACGATTTCCAGTAGCTTTTATGGACAGAAAACCCTCCTCATCGAAAAAAATCGGAAACTTGGAAAAAAGTTAGCTGGGACTGGTGGGGGACGTTGCAATGTGACCAACAATGGTAGCTTGGACGACCTACTAGCTGGAATTCCTGGAAACGGACGCTTTCTTTACAGTGTTTTCTCCCAGTTCGATAATCATGACATCATCAACTTTTTTACAGAAAATGGTGTTAAACTTAAGGTCGAAGACCACGGACGCGTCTTTCCAGCTAGTGACAAGTCTCGGACTATTATCGAAGCTTTGGAAAAGAAAATCACTGAACTAGGTGGTCAAGTTGCTACTCAAACCGAAATTGTTTCGGTTAAAAAAGTAGATGAGCAATTTGTCCTGAAGTCAGCTAACCAAGTCTTCACTTGTGAGAAACTCATTGTCACAACTGGTGGAAAATCCTATCCTTCGACTGGTTCGACTGGTTTTGGTCACGAGATTGCTCGCCATTTTAAACACACCATCACCGAGCTTGAAGCTGCTGAAAGTCCTTTATTAACAGATTTTCCACATAAGGCCTTGCAGGGGATTTCGCTGGATGATGTGACTCTAAGTTATGGCAAGCGTGTCATCACTCACGATTTGCTTTTTACCCACTTTGGTTTGTCAGGCCCTGCTGCCCTACGTATGTCTAGCTTTGTCAAGGGTGGGGAGATTCTCTCACTGGATGTTTTGCCTCAGCTTTCTGAGAAGGACTTGGCTAAATTCCTAGAAGAAAATCGAGAAAAAGCTCTAAAAAATGCCTTAAAAACCTTGTTACCAGAACGCTTGGCCGAATTTTTTGTACAAGGATATCCTGAAAAAGTCAAACAACTGACTGAAAAGGAACGAGAACAACTTGTCCAGTCCATTAAAGGACTTAAAATTCCTGTAACTGGAAAAATGTCTCTTGCCAAGTCCTTTGTCACCAAAGGTGGTGTCAGTCTCAAGGAAATCAACCCTAAAACCCTTGAAAGTAAGCTGGTTCCTGGCCTCCACTTTGCAGGCGAAGTCATGGATATCAACGCCCACACAGGTGGCTTTAACATCACTTCTGCCCTCTGTACTGGCTGGGTGGCGGGAAGTCTGCATTATGATTAAAGAACTTTTAATAGAAAAAATCGGAAGATTACTCCTCCGATTTTATTTTGCTTGAGTTTGGACATAGTGGGCAATGACATCTGATGTGTACTGGGCTGTTCCAGTACCAAATTTGTCAATATTTTCCTTAAACTCTGGGTTATAGACGTAGCCTTTACCGATATGACCGAATACTTCAATAGTACAATCAAATCCATAAGTACGAATGGCTTGCAAGAGCTTGGCTGTTTGCTCTTGGTTTTCAGTTGCTGTTACAGGCAGACCAGCTTGAAGATTTTGTGCTAAGGCTTGAAAAACTTGGTTGAAGGCAGCCGTAGCCTCGTCTTCGTGACCTTTCTGGCGCTCCAGCGCTTGGTCCATGACTTCTTGTCCATATTTCTCTACCGCCTCTTGGTGGTATTTTTGATGGTCTTGGTAGTTAAATCCAGCAAATTTCTCTTGAATGCTCATTTCTCTTTCTCCTTTTTGTTCTTGAATGGTTTTTTGCAAGGTTGAAATCAAGGTATCCAGATGTTCCCTTTCTCGAGTCAAATAGTCCAACTGCCTGGTCAAATGAGGCAATAAATCTGTCCTTTCTTCCTTTAATAGCTCTGCTATTTTTCTAAAGAAAAGCCTAGATATTTGTAGTAAAGAATGACCTGGAGACGTTCCAAATCCTCCTGACTGTAGGTTCGATAGCCGTTTTCCGACTTTAAAGGAACCAAAAGTCCTATCTTATCGTAGTGGTGCAGGGTCTTGACAGAGACACCCGAAAGCTGTGCAGCTTCTTTTATATGGTACATGATTTCCTCCTTATACTCAATGAAAATCAAAGAGCAAACTAGGAAGCTAGCCGTAGGCTGTACTTGAGTACGGTAAGGCGACGCAGACGTGGTTTGAAGAGATTTTCGAAGAGTATTACACTGATAGTATAACCCCTCCCCTTAGGTCAGAGTCAAGCGTTTTTGCGAAATTTTTTACTTTATCATAACATGAAAATGGTTTTCTTGACAGACCTTAGAAAACATGATAGGATAGTCAAGTCTATCAATCAAAAGAAACGCTCATTTTGAGTACTGATGAGGCTATTTGCCAAGGGCAGTAGCTTTTTCTTTTGTAACACTAATTTTAGGAGTTTAACTATGTCTGAAAAATCGCAATGGGGGTCTAAACCGGGCTTTATCCTAGCATCTGCTGGTTCAGCCATCGGACTTGGTGCCGTTTGGAAATTCCCCTATATGACTGCTGCTAACGGTGGAGGAGGCTTTTTACTGGTCTTTCTCATTTCCACTATTCTAATCGGTTTCCCCCTTTTGCTAGCTGAATTTGCTCTCGGCCGAAGCGCTGGTGTCTCAGCAATCAAAACCTTTGGAAAACTAGGCAAGAATAGTAAGTACAACTTTATCGGTTGGATTGGTGCCTTTGCCCTCTTTATCCTCTTATCTTTCTACAGTGTTATTGGTGGCTGGATTTTAGTCTATCTAGGCATTGAGTTTGGAAAATTGTTCCAAATTGGTGGAACGGGTGATTATGCTCAGTTATTTACTTCAATCATTTCAAATCCAGCCATTGCCCTGGGAGCTCAAGCAGCCTTTATCCTATTGAATATCTTCATTGTATCACGTGGGGTTCAAAAAGGGATTGAAAGAGCTTCGAAAGTCATGATGCCTCTGCTCTTTATCATCTTTGTTTTTATCATCGGTCGCTCTCTCAGTTTGCCAAATGCCATGGAAGGGGTTCTTTACTTCCTCAAACCAGACTTTTCAAAACTGACTAGCGCTGGTCTCCTCTATGCTCTGGGACAATCTTTCTTTGCCCTCTCACTAGGGGTTACAGTCATGTTGACCTATGCTTCTTACTTGGACAAGAAAACCAATCTAGTCCAGTCAGGAATCTCCATCGTAGCCATGAATATCTCGATATCCATCATGGCAGGTCTCGCCATTTTCCAAGCTCGATCCCCCTTCAATATCCAGTCTGAAGGGGGACCGAGCTTGCTCTTTATCGTCTTGCCTCAACTCTTTGACAAGATGCCTTTTGGAACCATTTTCTACGTCCTCTTCCTCTTTGCGACTGTCACTTCTTCTGTCGTGATGCTGGAGATCAATGTGGGCAATGTCACCAACCAGGATAACAGCAAACGTGCCAAATGGAGTGTGATTTTAGGAATTTTGACCTTTATCTTTGGCATTCCTTCAGCCCTATCTTACGGTGTCATGGCGGATGCTCACATCTTTGGGAAGACCTTCTTTGACGCTATGGACTTCTTGGTTTCCAATCTCCTCATGCCATTTGGAGCTCTCTGCCTTTCACTTTTTACAGGCTATATCTTTAAAAAGGCTCTTGCAATGGAGGAACTCCATCTTGATGAAACCGCATGGAAACAGGGACTGTTCCAAGTCTGGCTCTTCCTTCTTCGTTTCGTCATTCCAATCATCATCATCGTGGTCTTCATCGCCCAATTTATGTAATTAAAAAGGACTTGAGTAGTAAACTCAGGCCCTTTCTTTTTTATGGATGGCTAACAATCACTTCTAAACCTTGCCCTTCCAGAGTCCAAGATTCAACATCACTTGGTAGGATAAAGTAGCTGCCTTTTTGAATTGGATAATTTTTCCCATCAACAGTTAGCTGACCTTGACCAGCTAAGACACTCAATAAGCTGTAGTCAGCTGTCTTTTCAAAGTCAACTTTTCCAGTAATTTCCCACTTGTACACTGCGAAGAAATCATTAGAGACAAGTAAAGTTGAGCGTAAATCATCAGCTTTGACAGTCACAGGACGGCTATTTGCTGGCTCACCAATGCTCAAGACATCGATGGATTTTTCAAGATGAAGTTCACGCAAGTTGCCTTTATCATCCTTGCGGTCAAAGTCATAGACGCGATAGGTGGTATCGCTAGACTGCTGGGTTTCAAGAATCAAGATGCCAGCACCAATAGCATGCATGGTGCCACTTGGTACATAGAAGAAATCTCCAGCCTTGACAGGGACTTTGGTAAGCAAGGTATCCCAGTTCTTATCCTCGATTTGCTGGCGGAGTTCTTCTTTTGACTTGGCATTGTGACCGTAGATAATCTCTGAACCTTCATCCGCTGCGATAATGTACCAGCATTCTGTTTTTCCGAGTTCGCCTTCATGCTCGAGTCCATAAGCATCGTCTGGGTGAACTTGGACACTGAGCCAGTCGTTGGCATCGAGGATCTTGGTCAAAAGCGGAAATACAGGCTCAGGACGATTGCCAAACAATTCACGGTGTTCCGCATACAAAATAGCTAGGTCTGTTCCCTCGTAACGACCATTGGCAACTTTAGAGACACCATTTGGATGGGCTGAGATGACCCAGTATTCTCCGATTTTTTCACTTGGGATGTCGTAGCCAAACTCATCACGTAGCTTGGTTCCACCCCAGATTTTTTCTTGCATCACTGATTGTAAAAATAATGGTTCTGACATTTTATTCTCCTGTCTGATCTTTCTTCCTTCATTATAACAAAAAAAGAGTTCCATTTGAACTCTTTTTTAAATCTTATAAAGCAGGGAGAAGATTTTATAAAAATAGTAAACAAATGTGCTCTACTCGATGCTTGCTCCATTGCTATCAATGACATCCTTGTACCAATAGAAGGACTTCTTCTTGCTACGTTTGAGAGTCCCATTTCCTACATTATCTCGATCTACATAGATAAAGCCATAGCGCTTATTCATTTCCCCTGTGCCAGCTGAAACCGGATCGATACATCTCCAAGTCGTATAACCAAGCAAGTCAACCCCGTCTTGGTAAATGGCATCTCGCATGGCCTTGATGTGGGCCTCTAAGTAAGTAATCCGATAGTCATCTGCTACATAACCATTCTCATCCGGTTTATCCATAGCACCGAGTCCATTTTCTACGATAATACTAAACTAAAATCAAAAAGCATTATATAGTAGTAATATGAAATCAACTAAAGAAGAAATCCAAGCTATCAAAACACTTTTAAAAGACTCTAGTACAGCTAAATATCATAAACGCCTTCAAATCGTTCTATTTCGTCTGATGGGTAAATCTTATAAAGAGATTATAGAGCTTTTAGACTGTAATCAAACAACGATTTGGCCAACTGTAAAAAAATATGAGGAGTTCGGACTCGATTCTCTCCTTCAAGAAATACGTGGTGGTCGTAACCACGCATATATGACAGTTGAGGAAGAGAAAGCCTTTCTTGCCCGTCATTTGAAGGCTGCAGAGGCAGGAGAATTTGTTACAATTGATGCCTTATTTCAGGCTTATACAAAGGAGTTAGGTACTTCCTACACACGTGATGCCTTCTATCAACTCTTGAAGCGCCATGGTTGGCGAAATATTAGGCCACATCCAGAACATCCCAAGAAAGCAGACGCTCAAACCATTGTCGAGTCTAAAAATAAAATCTCAATTCAAGAAGAAAAGAAAGCGCTTTAAAACCAGTAGGCATTTTCGTAAGGTTCGCTTGATGTACCAAGATGAGGCTGGTTTCGGTAGAATCAGTAAACTGGGATCTTGTTGGGCTCCAATGGGGAGTAGGTCCACATGTCCATAGTCACTATATACGAGAATTTCGCTATTGTTATGGAGCTGTTGATGCCCATATTGGAAGATATCATGAATCAACTTCAAGATGTTATACAAGGACTGGAGAAGGAGGTGATAAAGTCCATCGTTAATCGGAGATGGACTAGAATGCTTTTTGAAAGCATATGAGTATTATATGCAATTTCTTTATAATAAAAAGACCGGATTGCTCCGATCTTTTAAAGTTCCGCTCTATGAAAATCAAAGAATAAAGTCTACAAGTTTCATATTTGATTTTCGGCGAGAGGAATTATTTAATTGCGCGTGATTGCAACCCTTCTTCTTCCAAGAAGAGACGGAATGGTACGAGTTCTTCTGCTTCGTATTTTTCCTTGAAGGCTTTGATAGCTTCTTCTGAGTGAAGTTTTGGATCCAATTCAAGTACTTCTACTGGAAGTGGACGGTGTGGAGTGATGCGAGCATCGATCACAATAGTTTTACCTTCTTTGTTGAGTTTAACAGCTTCTGCAACAACTGCATCGATGTCTTCGATACGGTCAACTGTAAATCCTACAGCACCTTGCGCTTCAGCGATTTTCGCATAGTCAGCATTAGAGAAGTCACAACCAAACAAGTGTTTGTTTGTGTCTTCGTATTTGTCCTTGATGAAGGCATATTTACCATTTGAGAAGACAACGTTGATAACTGGAAGGTCGTATTGAACGTTTGTGATAACGTCTGGGTAGCACATGTTGAATGCACCGTCACCCATGATGTTCCATACTTGGCGATCTGGATTGTCTTTCTTAGCAGCGATACCACCAGGAAGGGCAATACCCATTGTCGCAAAGAGTGGAGATGTACGCCACATGTTCTTAGGTGTCATGTGAAGGTGACGAGTAGATGTTTGAGTAGTGTCACCTACGTCGATTGAGTAGATAGCGTCTTGATCAGCATGTTTGTTGATTGCATTGTAAACTTGATACAATTGCAATTCACCCTCAGTTTTACCTTCGAGTTTGTTCATGTAATCACGCCAGTTTTGGTTGTTCTTCACGTTTGCACGCCACCATGGAGTAGATTCAACTGGATTCACTTTGTCAAGGATTGCTTTGGCTGCTTGACCTGCATCACCAAGGATTGAAGCGTCAAGGGCGTGACGTTTACCAAGTTTGTAAGGGTCAATATCAACTTGAATGAATTTTTCAGTGTTCTTGAATGCTTCGTAAACTTCAGCAAATGGGAAGTTTGAACCAAGGAAAAGAACTGTGTCTGCTTCAAAGACCACTTCGTTGGCTGGCTTCCAACCAACACGGTAAGCAGAACCTGTCAAACCTTCATAGTTCCATTCGAAAGCTTCAAAGTTTTTACCAGTTGTGATAATTGGTGCTTTGATTTTACGTGACAATTCAGTGATCACTTCACCAGCTTTAACACCACCGTAACCAGCATAGATAACTGGACGTTCAGCATTGTTCAAGATTTCAACAGCTTTGTCGATTTCAACTTCGTTCAAAGCAGGAGCGATAAATGAACGCTCGTATGAACCTGATCCATAGTATGAGTTTTCGTCGATTTCTTGGAAACCAAAGTTTACTGGGATTTCAACAACAGCTGGACCTTTTTTAGAGACTGCAGCACGGCAAGCTTCGTCGATTACTTTTGGTAATTGCTCAGCGTAAGCTACGCGTTTGTTGTATACAGCGATACCGTTGTACATTGGGTTTTGGTTCAATTCTTGGAAAGCATCCATGTTCAATTCATTAACTGGACGTGATCCAAGGATCGCTAGGAATGGAGTGTTATCCATAGCTGCATCGTAAACACCGTTAATCAAGTGAGTCGCACCTGGACCACCTGAACCAACTGCAACCCCGATTGAGCCACCGAATTTAGCTTGCATAACCGCTGCAAGAGAACCTGTCTCTTCATGGCGAACTTGCAAGAAGCGGATATCTTTGTCTTCAGCCAAAGCGTCCATCAATGAGCTGAGTGTTCCTGATGGGATACCGTAGATTGTATCTACGCCCCATGTTTTCAATACGTTAAGCATTGCTGCAGATGCAGTAATTTTTCCTTGAGTCATAGTGATAACTCTCCTTCAATTTTTTAGACTTGGAGAATACGATTACATAGAATTGGAAACGTTCTCCAAATTTTTACTATTCCACTATATCATATTTATGTTGACTTTTCTAAAAATCTGCTCAAAACTCTCTACTTTCTATTCTAACACAGTTTTGAAAATGCTATCATTCCTGTTTTATAACAAAGGAAACTAGTCATTACTTTTAGTCTATTTTACTAAAATTTAGCAGAAGGGAACTGGTCAGAACAGATACTGAACTAAAGGCCATGGCTAGACCTGCCAGTTCTGGGTTGAGGGCCAGTCCAACACCTGAAAAGACTCCTGCTGCTATCGGAATTCCAACGACATTGTAGATAAAGGCCCAGAAAAGATTGAGCAGAATTCTATTAAAAGTTTTCTTACTCATGTCAAAGGCACGAACCACTCCTAGGAGGTTATTGGTTGTCAACACTAAATCTGCCGACTCGATGGCGATATCTGTTCCAGCTCCCATAGCAATCCCCACATCTGCTACACTAAGGGCAGGAGCGTCATTGATACCATCCCCAACAAAGGCTACTTTGCCAGCCGCTTGTAGTTTATGGATTTCATGGGCTTTTTCTTCTGGCAAGACACCTGCAATGACCTCTTCGATTCCGATTTGATCTGCAATAGCACGCGCCACACCTGCATTGTCTCCTGTCAACATGACTGTTTTAAGGCCACGTTTTTTTAGCTGACTGATGGCTAGCTTGGCATTTTCCTTGGAAATATCTTGCAAAGCAAGCAAGCCTTTGATTTCATTGTCAACAGCCAAAAACACAACTGTCTTAGCTTCTTTTTCCAGTTCTTCGAGTTTATCTTGATAATTACTTGAAATATCCATGCCATCCAGCATTTTAGCATTTCCAAGCAGAACTTGTTTTCCAGCTATTTGCCCTGAGACACCTTTTCCGTGCAAGGCTTGGAAATTTTCCACAGTGTGAAACTCAAGTCCAGCTTCACTCGCTCGTTTCACAATGGCTTCAGCCAGTGGGTGTTGAGAAGCTTCTTCCAAGGAAGCTGCCAATCCAAGCACTTCTGTCTCGTCGCCAATGATATCTGTGACCACAGGTTTCCCTTCCGTCAAGGTCCCTGTTTTATCAAAGACAAGAGTTTGAACTTTCTGGATTTCCTGTAGAACCGTTCCATTTTTGAGGAGAACTCCCATCTTGGCACTGCGTCCTGTTCCCACCATAAGAGCTGTCGGTGTTGCAAGTCCTAGGGAACAAGGGCAGGCGATAATCAAAACCGCCACCCCATAGAGAAGAGAAGAGACAAAACTCGCTCCAAGCACGACCACACTATCCCTGAGCAAGACAAACCAAACCCAAAAGGTCACAATCCCTAAAATGACAACTGCTGGGACAAAAATCCCTGAAATGTTATCCGTCAAGTCCTGAATCGGCGCACGACTTGTCTGAGCTTTCTTCACAAAATTCACAATCTGAGCCAAAACAGTCTCTGAGCCAACTTTTTCTGCTCTAAAGACAAGCGTTCCACTATGATTGATGGTTGAGCCAATGACAGTATCTCTAACTGTCTTGTCCACAGGCAGACTCTCACCTGTCACCATGGATTCGTCAATACTAGAGACACCTTCTACTACGACACCATCAACAGCAATCTTCTCACCAGGTCGCACCCGAATCAGATCGCCTACCTTGACTTGGTCCAAGGGGACTTGAACATAGTTACCCTCACGCAAGACTTCTGCAGTTTTAGCTTGCAAATCTAGTAATTTCTCTACAGCTTGGGAAGTATTTTTCCGCATTTTCTCCTCAAAAACGGCTCCCAAAAGAACGAAGAAGAAGATAAATGCAGCACTTTCAAAGTAAACAGGGAGACCAGCGAAGAGGGCAACTAGGCTATAACCATAGGCCACTAGGGTTCCTAACGCAACCAAGGTATCCATGTTGGCATTGTGCTTTTTAAAACTAGCCCAAGCACTTTGGATATAAGGACCACCTGCTACTAGCATAATCGGTGTTGTGGCTAAAAAGGTGCCCCAACGCATGACTTGGTGACTAATTCCTCCTGTCGACATCCCAATCATGAGGATCACAAGAGGCACAGTAAAGATACTAGTAATCCAAAAACGCTGGATAAGTGATAAAGATTTTCGAGTCTTCTCAACAACTGTATAACTTCCCTTTTGCATCTTCATACCACAAGAAAATTCATGTTGACCTAATTCTTGAGGGGTAAAACGAATTGTCTTCTCTTCATCCACGCCGATTGGTTCCAAGAGGCCTTCTTCTTCAAACAGAATTTCCTTATAACAGTTTGAAGGTGTCACACGGTGAAAGGTGATCTCAGCAGGAACTCCTTTTTGCAGTTGAATGTGGGCTGGATGGTAGCCTTTGTCTGCTGTGATACGGATTTTTTGAACACCATTTTCAAGACTTGCTTTTACAATTTCAGTCATATCATTCTCCTATTCTACAATCATCTTACCGTGCATCATATTCATGCCACAAGAGAAACCATACTCTCCAGCCTGCTCAGGCGTGATTTCCACTATATACTCTTCCCCCATAGGCAGGTCCGCATGTACACCAAAGTCTGGAAAGACAATCTGATCCAAACAAGGTGAAGGATCCTTACGATCAAAGACAATGCGGGCTGGCACTGATTTCTTGAGAATAATCAACTCAGGCGTATAGCCTCCCATGACTTCCACTCGAATCTCTTGGTAGCCCTTTTTTTGCTGGGCCTTTTGTCCAGATTTTTCAGGCTTTTTGAAAAACCAAAACAAGATAAACGCGATAAGGGCAATACAAATAATGGTTACAATACTATTTAACATGACGTCTCCTTTACATACAATTACATTTTACTTCTGTCATAGCGTTTGATTTCTTCTCAGAAATCACAGCTTCCAAGTCTTCCAAGTCAGCCTGAGTAAAATCACATTCAGTAATCAAATCAGCCAACAAGTTCTTAATCCTACGGGAACAAACCTTGTCTTTGATATCTTGGACAAGTAAATCCCGACTTTGGTCTAGAGTTAAAAGCGCTGAATAAACAAAGGACTTGCCTTCTTTTTTCCGAGTCAAACACTCTTTCTCAACTAGACGAGCCAAAAGTGTCTGAACCGTGGACTTGGACCAGTCAAACCGCTCTGCCAAAACCCTAATCAAATCCGTACTGGTCTGCTCCCCCTGCATCCAAATAATCTTCATGACCTGCCATTCTGCATCTGAAATCTGCATTACCATACCTCCAAAATCTACATTTGTCAATTACACTCATCAGTATACTCTTAAAATCTACATTTGTCAATTATAGAAATAATATTTTCTTCGAAAAATAGGATTTTAATCATTTGAAAAACGATTTGCAGTCAAATATTACTATATAAACAATAAAAATATGCTATACTAAAGAAAAAAGAAAACAACCACTAGGGGTGCGTAAAGCTGAGATTAACGACTGTTAGACCCTTTGACTCAATCTAGGTAATGCTAGCTGATGGAAGTGGAAATGATAATGGGGACTAGCAGTCTTCTATTGCCTTCCTGAAACAGATTAGCTTGTTCTTAAGAATACAAACTTCAGTTGGTTGGGAGGTTTTAGATGACTTATTTACCCGTTGCTTTGACCATTGCAGGTACTGACCCTAGTGGTGGTGCTGGCATTATGGCTGACTTAAAGTCGTTCCAAGCTAGAGATGTCTATGGAATGGCTGTTGTAACCAGTCTTGTCGCTCAAAATACCAGAGGTGTTCAATTGATCGAGCACGTTTCTCCTCAAATGTTGAAAGCCCAATTGGACAGTGTCTTTTCTGATATTCCACCTCAGGCTGTAAAAACTGGGATGTTGGCAACTACCGAAATCATGGAAATCATCCAGCCCTATCTTAAAAAGCTGGATTGTCCCTATGTTTTAGATCCAGTTATGGTAGCGACTAGCGGAGATGCCTTGATCGACTCAGTTGCTAGAGACTATCTCAAAACAAACTTACTACCTCTAGCAACTATTATTACGCCAAATCTTCCTGAGACAGAAGAGATTGTTGGTTTTTCAATCCATGACCCCGAAGACATGCAGCGTGCTGGTCGCCTGATTTTAAAAGAATTTGGTCCTCAGTCCGTTGTTATTAAAGGCGGGCATCTCGAAGGCGGTGCCAAGGATTTCCTCTTTACCAAGGATGATCAATTTGTCTGGGAAAGCCCACGAATTCAAACCTGTCACACCCATGGTACTGGATGTACCTTTGCTGCAGTGATTACGGCTGAACTAGCCAAGGGCAAGAGCCTTTACCAGGCAGTTGATAAGGCCAAGGCCTTTATCACAAAAGCCATCCAAGACGCCCCTCAACTCGGTCATGGTTCTGGCCCAGTCAACCATACAAGCTTTAAAGATTAAAAAAACTCTCTAGTTCCCACTTTAAGGGAATTAGAGAGTTTTTATACTCTTCGAAAATCTCTTCAAACTACGTCAGCTTCCATCTGCAACCTCAAAACACTGTTTTGAGCTGACTTCGTCAGTCTTATCTAAAACCTCAAGGCAGGGCTTGGGGCAAGCTGCGGCTAGCTTTCTAGTTTGCTCTTTGATTTTCATTGAGTATTAGTTAGGAAATAATGTCATGCAACTTTGTTAAAAAGGCTTGCGTTTTTGCCTCAATATCTTCTGCTTGCATCAAATCACGCACTACAGCTACACCAGCTATACCCGTGCCCATAAGCTGATCAATATTCTCTGATGTCAAGCCGCCAATAGCAACTACTGGAATGGCGACCGTTTGACAAATTGTTTTCAAGGTTGAAATCAGGGTGATAGGTGCATTTTCCTTGGTGGTAGTTGGGAAAATGGCTCCTGTCCCCAAGTAATCTGCACCTGATGTTTCTGCTTCCAGAGCTCTTTTAACCGTTTTAGCGGTGACACCTAGGATTTTATCAGGTCCCAAGACTTGTCGGGCAACCGAAACGGGTAATTCATCATCTCCGATATGCAGACCTGCTGCATCAACCGCAAGACAAACATCCAACCGATCATCGATTATCAAGGGTACCTGATAAGCATCTGTTATTTCCTTGACTTGTTTTGCCAGCTGATAATATTGATTGGTTGTGAGATTTTTTTCTCGCAATTGGACTATGGTAACCCCTGAACGGCAGGCAGTCTCAACTTTTGCAAGAAAGCTTTCCACGGAATCTTGATAGCGATTGGTTACCAGATATAGTCTAAGTGCTTCTCTATTCATAAACCTCTCCTTTGATGGCATCTAACCAGTTTTTATCTCTCCTTAGAAGCGAAAGCTGATTGAGTACTCGGTAACGAAATTCTTCCAATCCCATTCCTTGAACAACTATTCTCTCAGCAGCGATATTGAGATAAGAGACTGCTAGGCAAGAAGCTTCAAAACCAGTTTTTCCTTGGCTGAGAAAAACGGCTGTCAAGGCTCCAACCAAGTCTCCTGTCCCTGTTATCCAGTCTAATTCTGCACAGCCATTTCCCAGTACAGCGACCTGATTCTTCGAAACGATGAGGTCCTTGGGACCTGTGACTAAGAATGACATACCAGGATAGGTCTGACACCAGTCTTTCAAGACTTGAAGCAAATCCTCCGTTTCTTGATCTTTAGCACTCGCATCGACCCCAACGCCGTGATGTTTTAAGCCAACAAGACTTCGGATTTCCGACATATTTCCTTTAAGGACCGTAGGTCTATA
This sequence comes from Streptococcus sp. 2154, assembly GCF_013277255.1. Lineage (NCBI taxonomy): Bacteria > Bacillati > Bacillota > Bacilli > Lactobacillales > Streptococcaceae > Streptococcus > Streptococcus sp. 2154. The sequence continues at coordinate 9,020 of NZ_VMMK01000021.1, read as the reverse complement.
ATCTAAAAGGTCTTTAATTAAGCTCTTACGAATGGATGAAGCTGTTACGCCAACCGCATCTACTACCATTGGGAGAGAAACTTGAGCTGCATAAGAAGCTGCCAAACGGATTGCTTTTTCCTTCTCAGCTGACAAATGCCCCAAATTGATGAAGAGAGCCTGACTTTGCTTAGTAAAATCAAGAACCTCACGGGGATCATCTGCCATGACAGGTTTGCATCCCAGAGCCAAAATCCCATTTGCCAGCATCTCACAAGAAATCTCATTGGTCATACAGTGAATAAGAGAACTCGTTCCCAGAGGAAAAGGATTTATCAATTCCTGCATCATTCTATCCTTTCACCAAAGAAATATCCCTGCACTTTTTTAAAGAATTCCTGCTTGATTAAAAATCGAAAAGCAATAAAGGAAATCGCTGTACCAATCAAGGTTGCTCCGAAAAATCGAGGAGTGTAGATAAACCAGCTAAGCTTAGCAGCCGATCCTGTAAAGAGTACCATAACAGGATAGGAAACAATAGAACCAATAATACCTGTTCCCACAATTTCTCCCAAGGCAGAAAAGTAAAATTTTCGACCATACTTATAAAAGAGACCTGCCAGGAGGGCTCCAAAAGTTGCTCCTGTAAGAGCTAAAGGTGGAATCCCTTGAGTTGTCATACGGATAAAAGCTGTCACTGTAGCCATAGCCAAGGCATAAACAGGTCCCATCATGATTCCTGCTAGAATATTGACTACACTGGACATCGGTGCCATTCCCTCAATCCGAAAGATAGGTGTAAGGACTACATCAAGGGCAATCATCATAGATAAAATGGTTAATTTGTGAACTTGTAATTGGTGCTTTCTCATGTTTATTATTCTCCTTTTTCTAAAGACTGTAAATCGCTCTTCCATGTCTGGTGTTGGTAGGCCATTTCCCAAAACTTGGCTTCCATATGAACACTGATGTGGAAGGCATCTAGCATTTTTTTCCTGTCTGTCTCGTCACTTTCTCGATAGAGTTGATTGACCAGCGCTCCCTCCTCTCTGATCTGCTGCTCTAACTCATCCGTAATATAAGTTTCAATCCATTGTTGGTAGAGAGGATTTGGTGATGGTTTAAGATTAAGTGATTTGCCTATATCATGGTATAACCAAGGACAAGGCAGCAAACTTGCAAAGGCAATGCCCAAGTTTGGCTCTGCAAATTGCCGATAAATGTGAGAAATGTAATGATAGCAGGTGGGAGCGATTGGATGTTGCTCCATTTCCTGATCGCTGATTTCCAATTCCTTGAAAAATTGTTGGCGGATAAATAACTCACCCTCCACTAAACCCTGAGCATTTTGTTTCAAGAGTCTTTTCATCTCTTGGTTTGAAGTCTTATCAGCCAAAAGGTGATAGATTTCTGAGAATGCCTTCAGATAGTAGGCATCCTGAATCAGGTAATAGCGGAAAATGGCAAGGTCTAAATTTCCCTCTTGTAATTGTAAAATAAAGGGATGATGAAAGGAAGCCTGCCAAGCTTCCTTGGATAATTTCATCGCAATATCTGTAAATTCCATAATAACTCCTTTATAAAAATAGACTGGTTTGAAGTAATAAAAAGAAAAACAGGTAGATAAATATTGTCCTTTGAGGAATATAAAAAGTCCGATAGCTATTCTCCACCTGTGCATGTTCGTCATATCCATGCGCCGATAGAGCTCTCAGGTAAAGATGGCGCCACCTAAAGACCGTCATCAAAACCTTACTGTAAATCAAGGGCGACCAAAAATGTAGTTCTTGACCGCGTAATAGGCAAGCTTCTTTGAGGGATTTGATTTCTTTCTGGATAAGGGGAAAGGAATTGAATACCACAATCAAGGCATAGGCCCATGACCGTGATAGCCCCTTTTGAGCCAAGTACAAGAGAAGCTCTTTTAGGGAAATAGAAGAAATAAAGACAAGGCCAATACAAACGGTCACAAAGGCCCTCGTTCCAAGCATGACTGCCTGTGAAGCATCTCCGTGTAACTGAACTGCCCAGTAGTTGGCAAAAGATGGTAAAATGGCAAGTATGATCATCCAAGCTAACATTTTAAATCGACGGTAATAGAGCATAAAGAGAATACAAAATGCGACTACCGAAAGATTCAGAGCAATCGAAGGAATGAAAGATGTTTCCAAGGATAAGATCAGCAAGAAGAGACTGATAATTGGTGTCTGGGTTGCTACTTTGACCACACTATCTCACCTCCCCTTGAGTATTGCTACTCTGAGATGTGAGTGGTTTGGCAATGGTCACTTCTTTCACATGACTGAGACCCTGACTAGTCATCTCAATCCAATAATCAACCACAGAGATCAAAGGATCTAAACGATGGCTAATGATCAAAAAACTTCTTCCTTGATTCCTCTCCTCCACAATCCACTGACAGAAATAATGGCAGGCTCTATCATCCAAACCTGCAAAAGGTTCATCTAGCAAAATCACGGAAGCCTTACTAGTCAAGACGGTCAAGAGCTGAAGAATCTTTTGCTGGCCACCACTTAATTGATAGGGACTCTTATCGAGTGACTGCTCCAGATCAAAATATCGTAAGGCTTGAAGAATACGCTGATTTCTTTCAGAATCAGGTCCATCTAATTGAAGTTCCTCTCGCAGACTGGCTCTGATAAACTGTTTCTCAGCTTCCTGAACAACACCCGTCAGGTCACGGTACAAACTCTTTTTCTTTTTCAGGACTGTCCCCTTCCAGGTAATGCGTCCCTTATACTTTTGAAATTGAAGAATGGAGCGAAAGAGGGTTGATTTCCCAACACCATTATCACCCAAAATACAGGAAATTCCTTGGTAAAATGTAAAATCCGCAATCGAAAAGAGGGAGCGCTTATCCAGCTCACAAGTCATTCGATCCATATGGAATAGTTCTGAGCTAGAACCAACTTTCTTTGAAGCAACCTGTGTCATCTCAGAGGTGGGGATTTGAAACACTTCCCTTAGTTGGCCATCTCTTAGCCCCACCATATGGTCGATATAGGCTTCATAGTCCGTTAAATCATGGTCGCACAGGATGACTGTCTTCCCATTAGAGACCAACTCTTTTAGAATCTCCAAGATTTCTATCCTACTCTTGCGATCAATGGAAGCAAAGGGCTCATCCAAGAGATAGACCCTAGGATTCATGGCAAAGAGAACAGCCAAGGCAGCCTTTTGCTTTTCCCCACCTGATAAGTGATGAATGGGACGGTGCAAGATTGCCTTGCAGCGACATTGCTGGACCACCCCTGCTATTTTAGAATCAATCTCTTGAACAGGATGACCGATATTTTCCAAGGTAAAAACCAGCTCCTCAAACAAGTTCTCCATGGTAAATTGATGATTGGGATTTTGAAAGAGAATACCAACCGTCTGGACACGTTCGATGATAGAAAGCTGACTGACCTCGCTCCCATCTATCAGTACTTGACCTCTATAGGGAAGAGAACTGACTTGGGCAATCATTTGAAAGAGACTCGATTTTCCAGAACCACTGCTCCCAACTAACAAGGTAAAGGCTTGATCATGAAAAGTAAAATCAATCGGTTCCGAAAAAATTGGGGACTGAATCTCCCGTAATTCCAGACCCATCTATGCCTTTCCTCCAGTTGCAAACTGATGATAGAGTTTGACAATGGCACGAACCAAAATGGTACAGAAGAAATAAACAGAAATAAAACGTACCACTAGCAAGGAAAGGACAAAAGGAAGGGAGAAGGCATAGTAACCTAACTTAATGTATTCATAGACAAAGCTAACAAGCGTAATCCCAATACTATTGGCAGTTAGAGAGAGCCAACTTTCATAGCGATTCTTGGTTACGATAAAACCAAGTTCACTTCCCAAACCTTGAACCAAGCCAGACAAAAGGGCACCTAGACCGAATTGGCTACCATAAAGAACTTCAGCAAGCGCAGCTAGCACTTCTCCAATCGTTGCACTTCCGACTCTCGGAACAAAGATGGCCGCAATGGGCGCAGCCATACACCAGAGTCCAAAGAGGATTTCATTGGCAAAAGCCTGTAAACCAAGAGGTGTTAAGAGTAGGCTGAGAATATTATACACATATCCTGAACCCACAAAAACGCCACCAAAAAAGATAGACAAGAAAGCAAGCAAGATAACATCTTTTAACTGCCATTTTTTCAACATAAAAAACTCCTTTTTTTTAAAGAAAAGTGGGGCACTCAAGGTGAGCTACCAAAAGGTTTATATCACCTTCATCCAGTTTCGTAAAAGAAAAAACTCTAATTACAGATAGGAATTAGAGTTTAGCTTACAAGATTAGACCGTTCTTTTCGACATACGAAAAAAACATTTCACATTTCCCTTCGCCAGTCTTAACTGTATCAGGTTCAATGGGTATCATCTCAGCCTAAAGCACCCCAAATGTCTTTATTATTTAATTATATAACTATTATAACAAATGATTTATTACAATTCAAGAAATTGAACTGGAAATACAGCCTTGCACTCACAAAGACAGCAGATCTTTCTTGGGTTAGATAGATACCTATTGTTCACTCATTTCCCGAACAGTTTTTTCTATATTTTTTGCATACGATATTGCTGAAATGATTGAAACACCATCCATATTAGTCTTCATAATGTCTTTAATATGTTGCGTCTGTATCCCACCAATTGCAACTAAGGGCATTTGTGGCAATAGTTTTCTCATCAATTTAAGACCTTCATAACCTATAGCACCTCCAGCATCATCCTTTGACTGGGTATCAAATACAGGACCAACACCAACATAATCTACATATTCAACTTTTGACTGTTGAAATTCTTTCTCGTTTTTTATAGAAAGACCAATTATTTTATCTGGCATCAATTTTCTAATTTCATCAACTCCAAGGTCATCTTGTCCTACATGTACGCCATCAGCGTCAATTTCCATCGCCAAATCAATATCATCATTAACAATAAACGGAACATTGTATTTTTTACAAAGATCCTGTAGTTTAATTGCTACTTCGACTTTTTCTTTACCTTCTAAGGCTCCCTCACCTTTTTCACGAAATTGAAATAAGGTTATACCACCTTTTAAGGCTTCCTCAACGACTCTATATAGATCTTTTCCTTGGCAAGTAGCCGTTCCACAAATAAAATATAGTTTTAGTAATTCTTTATGAAACATTTTACTTCACTCTTTTGAATTCCTTTACATCTTCATCTGAAATCTCGTATAAGGCATTCATAAATTCAACTTTAAATGTTCCAGGAAGATGTCCATTTGGACGTTTTTCTGCCATTTCTCCAGCGATATTGTAAACCAACATTGCTGTTTCTAATGATTTCAATTCTTGACCTTTTTCTAGTCCGATAAAGCTTGCTGCCACTGCCCCTAATAAACATCCTGTCCCAATGACTTTTGGCATCATGGCACTACCATTATGAATCGTTACCACTTCTCCATTAACAGCAATCGCATCAACTTCTCCAGTCACTACTATTGGAATATGAAACTTAGCGTTGGCTGCTAGAGCAATCTCATCAATATTATCCACACCAGCACTATCTACTCCTTTAGATGCCACATTTATACCTACTAAAGAAGCAATCTCTCCAGCATTCCCCCTAATCGCAGCTAGTTTGTAATTGTTGATTAAATCATCTGCTACTTTTTTTCTATATTCTCCTGCTCCACAGGCTACAGGATCTAAAACTGCTGGGACATTATATTTCTCTGCAATTTTCAGAGCAGCTTGGTATAATTTCCAATTATCATCCGTTAAAGTCCCAATGTTAATCAATAATCCTCCAGCATATTTTAATAGATCTTCTAAGTCTGCTGGGTACTCGCTCATAGCTGGTGATGCACCTAGTGCTACTAATCCATTTGCTGTGAAATTTTTTACCACATCATTGGTGATGCAAATGACCAATGGTGCTTTTTCTTTTAATAATTTTAAACTTGTCATATTGAATTCCTTCCTTTTCACTTTATACGATCTACTGATTTCGGTTTATCTCTATCTTTCGTTAAGAAATTTTTCAGTTACATTGAATGATTTATACTCAATAAAAATCAAAGAACAAACTAGGAAGCTAACCGCAGGTTGCTCAAAGCAC
>NZ_VMMK01000021.1:0-2927 GCF_013277255.1 Streptococcus sp. 2154 | reverse complement strand
TTTGAGGTTGCAGATAGAACACCATACCTACGGCAAGGTGAAGCTGACGTGGTTTGAAGAGATTTTCGAAGAGTATTAACTCATCAAATTTGTAAATATCCTAAACTTTCTCTAGGCGTCATAACCAATATCAAAAAAGGCTAATTCTAAAGCGACCGCTTGATTCCAGCGTTGCTGAAGTTCTGTCAAATCTTCTCGACCTTTCCCGACACGATTGAGTTCGTCAACCAGAAATTGAACCCACTCTGCAAAGAAAGGACCTCTGTGGAGATTGATCCATTCCGAATGAATATAGCCTTCAGGTATAGGCAGATCTTTAGAACCCCAGTCTAAATAGAGACCTTCTGCAATGACCAGCATGACCAAAAGATGGGCATAGTCTGATGAAGCCACTGCCGAATACATTAGATCCTGAAAGGCTTTTGTTACAGGATGCAAGGTCACTTCCATATAGTCATTCTCTGCTACTTTTAACTCTTTGAAAGCCTTTTGGAAATAGCCATCTTCATCTGCTTCAAGAAAACCTAGTTGCTTGGCAAAACGAAGCTTGGATTCAAGCTGGTCTGCGTGGGCTACGCAGGCACCCAACATGGATAGGAAGGCATCAAAGAAGTGATAATCTTGAATCAGGTAGTCTTTTAAGGCCTTATTCTCAATTGTCCCTGCAAAAAGTTCCTTAACAAAACGATGATTGATTGCAGCCTGCCAATCCTTCTGACTGCTTTTTAATAATTCTCCAACAGTCAAACCTGGCTGAAATGCATAAATCTGTGTTTCCATATTTACTTCTCCTCTCTTTACTTGTTAGTAATTAATAAAACACCAAGAAATACCAAGTAAAATCGTAATTCCACTTGATTCTTTTAAAGAACATCGAGGACATTTGCAGAGAGCTACCTAAACAAGCCTATCCAGTTTTATATAAACAAAAAAACTCCAATTACAATCAAGAATTAGAGTTGACTTACAAGATTAGACCGTTCATTTCACCATACGAAAAAAACTGTTCACATTTCCCTTCGCCAGTCTTAACTGTATCAGGTTCAATGGGTATCATCTCAGCCTAAAGCACCCCAAATGTCTTTATTATTTAATTACTAGACCATTATAACAGAAATTGAAAGCCCTAGCAAGATATTTGACCGAAAAATATCTTTATATAGTTTTTGATAGCGATTTATTCTTCCAATACACGAAGAAAAACCTCCACATTCAGTGGAGGCAATCTCTTTTATCAATACAATTTTAAGTCACGAGGGTCAACTGGGAAGGTTGGGTTGTATGGGTTGTGACGAAGTTTGAAGTGTTTGACATCTTCAATGGTCTGAGTTCCAGACAATTGCATAACTGTCTTCAATTCCGCATTCAAGTGTTCAAAGACTTGACGCACACCAACACTACCACCAAGAGCCAAACCATAAATAGCAGGGCGACCAATAGCTACCAAGTCTGCTCCTGAAGCCAAGGCTTTAAAGACGTGTTGACCACGACGAACACCAGAGTCAAAGACAATTGGCACACGTCTATCAACTGCTTCTGCCACTTCTTGAAGCGAGTCAAAAGCAGCTGGTCCACCGTCGATTTGACGACCACCGTGGTTGGTTACCCAGATACCAGAAGCTCCCGCAGCAAGTGAACGCTCAACGTCCTCACGGCATTGTGGTCCCTTGACATAGACAGGAAGTCCAGAGTATTCAGCGATAAATTCTACATCGCGTGGAGACAAGCGCTGTTTAGCTGATTTGTAAACAAAGTCCATTGATTTACCAGCACCTTCTGGCAGGTATTCTTCAACAATCGGCATGCCAACTGGGAAGACAAAACCATTACGCTTATCCACCTCACGATTGCCCCCTACAGTAGCATCTGCCGTCAAGACAATCGCTTTATAACCTTCAGCCTTCACACGGTCCATGATGTGGCGGTTGATACCGTCATCCTTACTAAAGTAAAATTGGAACCAATGAGGTGTCCCTTGAAGGGCTTCAGAAATCTCTGGAAGGTCAACAGTAGAGTAAGAACTGGTTGTATAAAGAGAACCGAACTCATGCACACCACGCGCAGTCGCCACTTCACCCTGTTCATTCGCTAATTTATGAGCCGCAACAGGCGCCATAATGATTGGTGAGGATAGTTTTTCACCTGCAAATTCAATCTCTGTACTTGGATTTTCAACATCGCAAAGCGTATGTGGAACGATGAGTTTGTGGTTAAAGGCACGGATATTCTCTCTTAAAGTGAAAGTATCTTCTGCCCCACTAGCAATATAGCCAAATGCTGCTTTAGGGATCACTTGTTGCGCCATTGGCTCCAAATCATAGGTATTAATGAAATCTACATGCCCTTCTGCATTGCTTGTTTTGTATGACATAAACTGTCCTCCTTGATTAAGTAAGCGTTTGCTTTTTACTATACATCTATAATAACTCTTTTTTCAATCATTTTCAAGAGTTTTGCTTAAAAACAATCTTATTTTTCATACAATATATTAGCCCTACTTTCCTTAAACTCTAAACTTTAGTCTATATTAAGTGAATCGTTGAGATTTTTTGCTGCCAGGCATTTGAACTACTTTTTTATTTGCTGATTCTATCTACTAATGCTATAAAAAACAAGTAAATAAGACACCAGAACATCCTCTAATAGGGCCTATGGACTTATATCAGTTCCATATATACTGTTTAAGCAAGATACTATCCTAGTTGACGCTAACTTCCTATCCCACTTATTAATTTTTTATTTATAGTGAATCTGAACAAATCAATTGGAGAATCCAAGTCAATTTCTAGTACTTTTTGAAAAGTTTCAACGTACTATCGTAAAATGAAATAAAACATGCGCAAATTGATTAGGGAATTTAAACCAATTTCTAACAATGTCTTAGAAATCAAAGTGTACTATTTCAACTGTAACCGCCCAATAACGAA
>NZ_VMMK01000020.1:0-61674 GCF_013277255.1 Streptococcus sp. 2154 | reverse complement strand
TTCAATGGCAACTCCAGCAGGCGGTTCAATGGGTACAGGTTTCTTATTCGGCAACTCTTCATTCTACTACCTCAACAGTAATAGTTCTATGACGAGAGGTTGGAAAAAAGAAAATGGAATGTGGTACTTCTACAATACTGATGGTTCAATGGCCACAGGATGGTTGCTAGACAATGGTTCATGGTACTACCTCAATAGTAATGGCTCAATGGCCACAGGATGGTTGCTATACAATGGCTCATGGTACTACCTCAATAGTAATGGCGATATGAAAGTTAGCCAATGGTTCCAAGTTAGTGGGAAATGGTACTATGTAGATGAATCAGGTATGCTTGCAGTCAATACAACAGTAAACGGCTATAGAGTCAATGCTAATGGTGAATTGGTAAACTAAATCTAACTGAATGAATCTTAATATTATTTTTTGATAGGATATTAAGGCTGAAAATAACTCCATAATCTCTAGCCAGATTTATGCTACTGGAGATTATGGAGTATTTTGTAATATAAGAGATAATGGAAGGATGAGCTAGTAACTCAACATTCTTATATAATAGATTGAATCTAGAGTAGTACATAGTTACTGATGAAAAATCAACTGTTAAAGTGCCTGCTGGCAAATAATTACCTAACACAGGTTCAGCATCAAGTGCAGCACTTGCTAGTCTTGGTCTAGTGGTGGCAACAAGTGGTTTTGCTTTGCTAGGAAGAAAGGCTAGACGTAGAAAATAGGATAGCTAGAAAATTCTATTCTCTACTTAAAGTTAGATTATAAGGGGGATTTGGAGAAATCATCAATCCTAGTGATGGGTGAGAAAAGTGAGAACCCAAGATAATCGCACACTTTAGCTGAAAAGGGATATTCTATCAATGTAACCAGTCTCTTCTGTCTCTAACTGTGGGACAGGAGATGGGTAATATCGAGTAGAAAAGCTAGCAGAATAGCTCTATTAAAGAGAGGAGGGAAACCGAAAAATTGGGTACCCCTCCTCTTTTTTGGTATAATAGAAGATAGAAAACGAGGTTAGAAGAGATGATTTTTGATACACATACACACTTGAATGTAGAAGAATTTGCAGGTCGTGAGGCAGAAGAAATTGCCTTGGCTGCTGAGATGGGTGTGACACAGATGAATATTGTTGGTTTTGATCAACCGACGATTGAGCGTGCCTTGGAGTTGGTAGATGAGTATGACCAGCTCTATGCGACTATCGGTTGGCATCCTACAGAAGCAGGGACTTACACGGAGGAAGTCGAGGCTTACTTGCTTGACAAGCTCAAGCATCCCAAGGTTGTGGCTTTAGGTGAAATTGGTTTGGATTATCATTGGATGACAGCGCCCAAAGAGGTGCAGGAGCAGGTTTTTCGCCGTCAGATTCAGCTATCTAAGGACTTGGATTTGCCTTTTGTTGTCCATACCCGTGATGCGCTGGAAGATACCTATGAGATTATCAAGAGCGAGGGAGTTGGCTCTCGAGGTGGTATCATGCATTCATTTTCAGGGACGCTTGAGTGGGCAGAGAAGTTTGTCGAGCTTGGTATGACCATTTCCTTCTCAGGAGTGGTGACTTTTAAGAAGGCAACTGACATCCAAGAAGCAGCTAAAGAGTTACCTTTGGATAAGCTTTTGGTGGAGACGGATGCGCCTTACTTGGCTCCTGTTCCTAAACGTGGTCGCGAAAACAAAACAGCCTATACTCGCTATGTGGTGGACTTTATTGCTGCCTTGCGTGGGATGACGGCAGAAGAGTTAGCGGCGGCAACGACTGCAAATGCAGAACGCATTTTTGGATTGGACAGCAAGTAATGAAAGAGAAAATTTCCCAAGTCATCGTGGTTGAAGGTCGCGATGATACGGTCAATCTCAAACGTTACTTCGATGTAGAGACCTATGAGACACGAGGTTCTGCCATCAATGATCAGGATATAGAGCGGATTCAGCGCCTGCACCAACGTCATGGAGTCATTGTCTTTACAGACCCAGATTTTAATGGGGAGCGGATTCGGCGCATGATAATGACGGCCATTCCAACAGTTCAGCATGCCTTTCTCAAACGAGATGAAGCTGTTCCTAAGTCCAAAACCAAGGGGCGTTCTTTGGGAATAGAACATGCCAGCTATGAAGACCTGAAAACGGCTCTAGCTCAGGTGACAGAACAATTTGAACATGAGAGTCAGTTTGACATCAGTCGTAGCGACTTGATTCGCCTAGGTTTCTTAGCGGGAGCAGACAGTCGTAGACGCAGAGAGTATCTGGGAGAGGCTCTCCGAATCGGTTATTCCAACGGCAAGCAACTCCTCAAACGCCTAGAGTTATTTGGGGTTACTTTGGCAGAAGTGGAAGAAGCTATGAAATCTTATGAGTAGGAAAGATGTAGCCGTTACAATTTTTTAAGTTTCACAGTATTTTTCGAAGCAGGTAGAAGAGGAGGTGTCTGATGTTAATTGGTCAAAAAATTAAAGAGATTCGGATAGAAAAAGGAATTAGTCGTCCAGATTTCTGTGGAGATGAGCAAGAACTGACAGTTCGTCAACTGTCGCGAATTGAGAGTGGAGCTTCGCAACCGAGTTTGCCCAAGTTAGACTATATTGCTCGCCGGCTAGGAGTTCCAGCTTATAGCCTTATGCCAGATTTTTCAGCTCTTCCTTCTGCTTATTTAGAATTGAAATACCAGATTTTACGTGAACCAATCTATGGTAAAGAAGAGGAGTATGATAAGAAAGAAGCGTGTTTGGAAGAGATTTATAAAACATACTTTGATAATCTTCCTAAAGAAGAACAATTAGCATGTGAAGTATTGCAGGCGTGTTTGGATACTTCTAGAACTAGAAGGCCTGAATATGCAGAGTTAATACTTGAGGAACATATGCCTCAGATCATAGAAAAAGAAGTTTATTCAACAAATGATATGTTGTTGATTCGTTTGTTTTTTTATCAAATGCTCATTAGAAAAGATCTTGCCAAATTTATAAATCAAATCGAAAAGCTAATGCTCTTTCTTTTGGAACAGAAGAAGGTAACTCAAATAGAGAATTACTTTATAATTAGAGATACTCTTATTTCAGGAATGTGTTGTCTTGAAAAGGTAGGAGTAACTGATTGTTTTAATGATTATCTATCGTGTTTACAAGAAATTATGGATAAAACTCAAGATTATCAAAAGAAACCTCTTATATTTATGTTTTTGTGGAAGCAAGCATTAAGAGAAGAAAGAGATTTTAGTTTAGCTGAATCATTTTATCAGTCTTCTAAAACATTTGCGCAGCTAATTGGAGATGAATTTCTAGTAAAGAAATTGACAGAGGAATGGCAAGAGGATGTCAAAAAATATTTATAAACATAGTGAATCAGTGACAAAAATGTCCCTGTTCTCGCATCAAAATAGTTCTAAAGTTCGTCTTTAGAACTGTTTTTTTAGATATAAGCTAAAAATAATATGAAATAGTTAGATTTTAAGGACATTGGTGTCCTTGGAGTTTATTGATATAAGTTTTATAATAGATGACATAGAAATAAGGAGGTGTGATATGTTTGGTTTTATCATGTTTTTAACATATTTTAGTTTTGGAGATTGGTGGCACGGATAGAAAGGAGAATGTAATGAGGTGTTGCTTTGAAAAGGTCTATGATCCATGACTTAGTTTTACTTGAATAGAAAATAGACAATATATAATAAATATTTATGATATAATAAAAAATAGAGGAGTATCAATATGAAACAAACAGTTAAAAAATTAGCCCTTGTAGCGAGTCTTGTAGCAACATTAGGTGGAGGAGTAGCAGTAGTATCGGCCGCGGTTAAGTATCCAGGTGGTGGTGTCTGGACGTATGGTTCGGCTAACGGAGGTGCTTACTCAAACTACTATCACCCCTCAAAATACCATAGTTCAACAGTTTCTAGCAGATGGAATAGTTCATCTGATAAGGGATATGCTGATGCAGGAGGAACATCTCGAGCTTGGATTCGTACTGCGTGGGGCGAGCAAGTAAGCTTTTATTATGATTATTAAAAATTATACACGAGAAAGTAAAAACATTTCTGGGTGAGTTGATAACAATGCTTTACTTGGTCATCTCTCTAGCAGGTGACCAAGTAACTTTTTGGAGGAAATGATGAAACGTTTATTTATTTTGATTTCAATGGTATTGGTATCGCTTTATATGGTGATAAATTCCGTTGATCATCGAGAAGAGATTTTATTTGGTAACTATCCCTCTGTTGATGTGATGGGTACTGGGCTAGACCAATCAGTAGCTGATCGAGAAAAACTGACAGAGGCTTTGAGTCACTTGGCGGTAGAGCACAATAGTCTCATCGCTCGTCGGATTGTTGAGCCAAATGAAGCTGGAGAAACACGCTTTACCTATGCCACTTATGGTCAGGGAGAGCTTCCAGAAGGTTTGACCATTTCCTCCAAGGAGAGTGCAGAAACGAGTGATTTATTAGGGTCTTACTTGATTGTATCAGGAAGTTTGGATGGAGTGAGCTTACAGACCGCCCTGCAAGAACTTGGTTATAATGGTGTTGTCTCGAATAGAACGGAGGCATTTTCGATGGTCGTCCTCTTGGCTGCTACCCCAATGGGGCTACTGAGTCTAGCTATTTTTCTGCTGACTTTTATGAGTCTGACCCTGATTTATCGGATCAAGTCCCTTCGTCAAGCAGGGATTCGCTTAATAGCTGGTGAGAGCTTGTTTGGGGTTGCTCTCAGACCGGTGTTAGAAGATGTGAGACAACTTATTTTCTCGGTACTGGTATCCAGTCTTTTGGGCTTGGGGATTCTCTGGTATCAAGGTGCCTTGTTTATGGCAACGGTGCAACTGGTCATCATTGCTCTTCTACTTTATGGATTGACCTTGGCAGGGATTTCTACCTTACTAAGTGTCGTGTATCTACTTGGTTTACAAGAAAATAGTCTGGTGGATCTATTGAAAGGGAAACTCCCTCTCAAACGTATGATGACATTGATGATGGTGGGGCAACTCTTAGCCGTACTGGTGGTCGGATCGAGTGCGACTGCTCTCCTACCCCACTACCGTGAAATGCAGGAAATGGAGAGAGCTAGCGATAAATGGAGTCAGTCCTCAGATCGTTACCGTCTATCCTTTGGTTGGTCTAGTGCATTTGCCGATGAAGAAGGAATGCGTAAGGATAATCGTGAGTGGCAGACATTTACTGAAGAACGGTTAGCCAATACAGACTCTTTTTATATCATGAGCAATGTTGACAATTTCTCAGATGGAGCAGAAGTGGACCTAGATGGCAATCGTCTCAGTGACTACACACCGTCAGGGAATGTTATCTATGTCTCACCGCGCTATCTGATAGAAGAAAAGATTACCGTTTCTTCAGAGTTTATGGACAAGATGCAAAACTTGTCTGAGGGAGAGTTTGGGCTGATCTTGCCTGAGAGCTTGCGAGAGCAGTCTGCCTACTATCAAGGATTATTTACAGATTACCTGCAAAGATTTTCATCTGAAAGTGTAGAAGTGACGAGTCAGAAACACTACCTCCCACAGCTAAGGCTAGATTTTACAGAAACAGGACAGGAACGCTTCCTCTATAACGATGGGTACAAGACGACACGTCAGTACCTAAAAGATCCGATTATTGTAGTTCTAACGCCGCAAGCGACTGGAACAAGACCTGTTGCAGGGATGTTGTGGGGAACTACGGCTAATAGTACCTTGAAACTAGATCGATATGGAGACAGCATCACAGCTCTAAAAGAGCAAGGTCTGTATCACAAGGTCTCTTACTTGGTAAAAAGCCAGCTATTTTTTGCCAAGGTACTAAATGACAAACGGGTGGAGTTTTACTCTCTCCTTATTGGGACGATTTTGACCCTGTCTACGGCTATCTTGTTATTTGATTCCATGAATCTTCTCTATTTTGAGCAGTTCAGACGGGAGCTTATGATTAAACGTCTTTCTGGTATGACAATTTATGAACTTCATGGCAAGTACTTGCTGGCGCAAGGAGGAGTTCTCTTGCTTGGCCTGGTTCTATCTAGTATTTTGACAGGAGATGGTTTGATCAGCGCTCTAGTTGTAGCTTTGTTTACGCTTAACTCCCTCTTGATTTTAGTAAGGCAGGACAAAAAAGAAGAAGCTGGTAGCATGGCAGTATTGAAAGGAAAATAAGATGATTGATATTCAAGGATTGGAAAAGAAGTTTAATGACCGCGCGATTTTCTCTGGTTTAAATCTCAAGCTGGAGAAGGGCAAGGTCTATGCCTTAATCGGAAAGAGTGGAAGCGGAAAGACGACGCTGCTGAACATCTTAGGAAAGTTAGAAAAGATAGATGGTGGAAGGGTTCTCTATCAGGGGAAAGATTTAAAAACCATTCCCACTCGTGAGTATTTTCGAGACCAGATGGGCTATCTCTTTCAAAATTTTGGCCTCTTAGAAAACCAATCAATCAAAGAGAATTTGGATTTGGGCTTTGTCGGTCAGAAAATCTCAAAAGTAGAACGTTTGGAAAGGCAAGTGGAGGCTTTAGAAAAAGTTAATCTAGGGTATTTGGATTTAGAACAAAAAATTTATACTTTATCTGGGGGAGAGGCTCAACGAGTTGCCCTTGCGAAGACTATTTTGAAAAATCCACCCTTGATTTTGGCAGATGAACCAACAGCAGCTCTTGATCCTGAAAATTCAGAGGAGGTTATGAATCTCTTGGTGGGCTTGAAAGATGAAAATCGAATGATCATCATTGCGACCCATAATCCCCTAGTCTGGAATAAGGCCGATGAAATCATTGATATGAGGGAACTTGCTCATGTGTGAAAAAATCCGTATTCGCAGGGTATCTGATTATCCTAGTGCCAGAGGTGGTTTAGAAGATATTCTCATCATGGAAAATATGACCAATCATCTCCTTTTGGTTCAAATCCGAGTGAATGGCTATTTGCTTGATTTTGCTAGTATTGAAGGGCAAAGGCAAAAGCATTATCGTTTGAAAAATTTACCTCAAACGGTTGAACTGACAGTGGACGATGTGGAGGAGGATGTAGATTTGACCCTACCTGAAAATCGAAGTTATCAAGAAGCTGATTTTTTTGAACGTATGTTTCGAGAGAACCGCTAAGGCCACTTTTAAAGATTTCCAAGACTATCTTTCTTCATGAGGAAAGATAGTTTTTTGGTATGATTTTCACCCCCAAAATACAAGGGGAATGTGTTACAATAGTAGTAACAGATAATAGAAAAGAGAATAGATGAGAATTGCAGATTATAGTGTGACCAAGGCAGTGCTGGAGCGTCACGGTTTTACCTTTAAAAAGTCCTTCGGGCAAAATTTCCTGACGGATACCAATATCCTTCAAAAAATTGTGGATACGGCTGAAATTGATGACCAGGTCAATGTCATCGAAATCGGGCCAGGTATTGGTGCCTTGACGGAGTTTCTGGCTGAGTGTGCAGCCCAAGTCATGGCTTTTGAGATTGACCACCGTTTGGTGCCAATTTTGGCAGATACCTTGCGTGATTTTGATAATGTGACCGTGGTCAACGAGGACATTCTCAAGGTCGATTTGGCGAAATATATCCAGAATTTTAAAAATCCTGACTTGCCAATCAAGGTAGTGGCTAATTTGCCCTACTACATCACGACGCCTATTCTCATGCACTTGATTGAGAGTGGCATTCCTTTTAGTGAGTTTGTCGTCATGATGCAAAAAGAAGTGGCGGATCGCATCTCCGCTCAACCAAATACCAAGGCTTATGGTAGCTTGTCGATTGCGGTGCAGTATTACATGACAGCCAAGGTTGCCTTTATCGTGCCTCGTACGGTATTTGTGCCAGCGCCAAACGTGGACTCTGCTATTTTGAAAATGGTGCGCCGTCCAGAGCCAGCTGTAGAAGTAGAAGATGAGAACTTCTTCTTTAAGGTTTCCAAGGCTAGTTTCACCCATCGCCGCAAGACCTTATGGAATAACCTGACAGGTTACTTTGGCAAGACTGAGGAAGTCAAGGACAAGCTGACCAAGGCTTTGGATCAAGCAGGCTTGTCACCAAGTGTGCGTGGGGAAGCTCTCAGCTTGGAAGAGTTTGCCAGTCTAGCAGATGCACTTAAAGGGCAAGGGCTCTAAGATGCAGGGACAAATCATTAAAGCCTTGGCAGGTTTCTACTATGTGGAGAGTGATGGCCAGGTTTATCAAACACGCGCGCGTGGGAATTTCCGTAAAAAAGGCCATACCCCTTATGTTGGGGACTGGGTAGATTTCTCTGCCGAGGAAAATTCAGAAGGCTATATCCTCAAAATTCACGAACGGAAAAACAGTCTGGTTCGTCCGCCTATTGTCAATATCGATCAAGCTGTAGTAATCATGTCCGTCAAGGAACCTGATTTTAACAGCAATTTGCTGGATCGTTTCTTGGTTCTTTTGGAACACAAGGGCATCCATCCCATCGTCTATATTTCCAAAATGGATTTGTTGGAAGATGGGGGAGAACTGGATTTTTATAAACAGACTTATGGTGACATCGGCTATGACTTTGTGACCAGTAAAGAGGAACTCCTGCCTTTGTTAACAGATAAGATTACAGTCTTTATGGGGCAGACAGGTGTTGGTAAGTCAACCCTTCTCAATAAAATCGCACCAGACCTCAATCTTGAAACAGGAGAAATTTCAGACAGTCTGGGTCGCGGGCGCCACACTACTCGAGCAGTTAGTTTTTACAATCTTAATGGGGGTAAAATCGCAGATACACCAGGCTTTTCATCACTGGATTATGAAGTAACAACGGCTGAAGACCTCAATCAGGCTTTCCCAGAGATTGCTACTGTTAGCCGAGATTGTAAGTTCCGTACTTGTACCCATACCCATGAGCCGTCTTGTGCCGTCAAACCAGCTGTTGAAGAGGGTGTTATTGCAACCTTCCGTTTTGACAACTACCTGCAATTCCTCAGTGAGATTGAAAATCGTAGAGAAACCTACAAAAAAGTCAGCAAAAAAATTCCAAAATAAGGAGAAACCTATGTCTCAATACAAGATTGCTCCGTCAATTCTGGCAGCAGATTATGCCAACTTTGAACGTGAAATCAAGCGCCTAGAAGCAACTGGGGCAGAGTATGCCCATATCGATATCATGGATGGTCATTTTGTGCCACAAATCAGTTTTGGTGCAGGTGTGGTCGAGAGCCTTCGTCCTCATAGTAAGATGGTCTTTGACTGCCACTTGATGATAGCTAATCCTGAACATCATCTGGAAGACTTTGCGCGTGCAGGTGCGGATATCATCAGCATCCATGTGGAAGCAACGCCTCATATTCATGGGGCCCTCCAAAAAATTCGCTTACTAGGTGTCAAACCTTCGGTTGTCATTAATCCTGGTACGCCTGTCGAGGCTATTAAGCACGTCCTTCACCTAGTTGACCAAGTCTTAGTCATGACAGTTAACCCAGGCTTTGGTGGGCAAGCCTTTCTACCAGAGACCATGGATAAGGTCCGTGAGTTGGTTGCTCTTCGTCAGGAAAAAGGTTTGAAATTTGAGATTGAAGTGGATGGTGGGATTGATGATAAAACGATTGCTCAAGCCAAAGAAGCTGGTGCGACCGTTTTTGTAGCAGGTTCCTATGTCTTTAAGGGAGATGTCAATGAGCGAGTACAAACTCTCAGAAAACAACTGGACTAGGGTTGCCGTTTTTGCAGGCGGAGACCGTGGTCATTATCGGACGGACTTTGATGGTTTTGTTGGTGTGGATCGGGGCTCGCTATGGGTCCTGGAAGAAAACCTTCCTATTGCTCTAGCGGTTGGGGATTTTGATTCTGTGACCGAAGAAGAGCGACAGGTGATTCAAAAACGTGCCCAGCATTTTGTTCAAGCCCGACCAGAAAAAGATGATACTGATTTGGAATTGGCTCTCTTGACTATCTTTGAGCAAAATCCTCAGGCTCAGGTCACTATTTTCGGTGCTTTGGGTGGTCGTATTGACCATATGCTGGCTAATGTCTTTCTGCCTAGTAATCCCAAGTTGGCGCCCTATATGCGCCAGATAGCGATTGAAGATGGACAAAACTTGATTTCCTATTGTCCAGAAGGGACCAGTCAGCTAGAACCTCGTTCAGACTATGACTACCTAGCCTTTATGCCAGTTCGGGATAGCCAGCTGACTATTATTGGTGCCAAGTATGAGTTGACAGAGGAAAATTTTTTTTTTAAAAAAGTGTACGCTTCTAACGAATATATAGATAGGGAAGTTTCGGTGACTTGCCCAGATGGCTATGTGGTCGTGCTGCATAGTAAGGACAGGAGGTAGGATGGAAAGTTTACTTGTTCTATTATTGATTGCCAACCTAGCTGGCCTCTTTCTGATTTGGCAAAGACAAGATAAGCAGGAAAAACATCTCAGCAAGAGCTTGGAGGATCAGGCAGATCACTTGTCAGACCAGTTGGATTACCGTTTTGAACAAGCCAGACAAGCCAGGCAGTTAGATCAAAAAGACTTGGAAGTAGCTGTCAGCGACCGTTTGCAAGAAGTGCGAATCGAATTGCACCAAGGTCTGACGCAAGTCCGTCAAGAAATGACAGATAATCTCCTCCAAACCAGAGATAAGACCGACCAACGTCTCCAAGCCTTGCAGGAATCAAACGAGCAACGTTTGGAACAAATGCGCCAGACAGTCGAGGAAAAACTAGAAAAGACCTTGCAGACACGCTTGCAGGCTTCCTTTGAGACAGTTTCCAAACAACTGGAGTCGGTCAATCGTGGCCTGGGGGAAATGCAGACAGTTGCCCGCGATGTCGGCGCCCTCAACAAGGTTCTCTCTGGAACCAAGACACGAGGGATTCTGGGAGAATTGCAACTGGGGCAAATCATCGAGGATATCATGACCCCTGCCCAGTACGAACGAGAATACGCAACAGTTGAAAACTCCAGTGAACGAGTGGAGTATGCCATCAAGTTACCCGGACAAGGCGACCAAGAATATGTCTACTTACCGATTGACTCTAAGTTTCCACTGGCAGATTATTATCGCTTAGAAGAAGCCTATGAAGCAGGTGACAAGGACGAAATCGAACGCTGTCGTAAGTCGCTCCTAGCCAGCGTCAAACGCTTTGCAAAGGATATTAAGAGCAAGTACATAGCACCACCTCGGACGACCAATTTTGGAGTTTTGTTTGTCCCGACAGAAGGTCTCTACTCAGAAATTGTCCGCAATCCTGTCTTCTTTGATGATTTGAGGCGGGAAGAGCAGATTATTGTTGCAGGTCCAAGTACCCTATCAGCCCTTCTTAACTCCCTATCAGTTGGATTCAAAACTCTCAATATCCAAAAGAGTGCCGACCATATCAGTAAGACTCTTGCCAGCGTCAAGACCGAGTTTGGCAAGTTTGGTGGTATTCTGGTAAAGGCACAAAAACATCTCCAACATGCCTCTGGCAATATTGATGAATTATTAAACCGTCGTACCACAGCTATCGAGCGGACGCTCCGTCACATTGAGTTGTCAGAAGGTGAGCCTGCGCTTGATCTACTCCATTTCCAAGAAAATGAGGAAGAATATGAAGATTAGTCACATGAAAAAAGATGAGCTGTTTGAAGGTTTTTACTTAATCAAATCAGCTGACCTGAGGCAAACTCGAGCTGGGAAAAACTACCTAGCCTTTACCTTCCAAGATGATAGTGGCGAGATTGAGGGGAAGCTCTGGGATGCCCAACCTCATAACATTGAGGCCTTTACCGCAGGTAGGGTTGTCTACATGAAAGGGCGCCGAGAAGTTTATAACAACACTCCACAGGTCAATCAAATCACTCTCCGCCTGCCGCAAGCTGGTGAACCCAATGACCCAGCTGATTTCAAGGTCAAGCCACCGGTTGATATCAAGGAAATTCGTGACTACATGTCGCAAATGATTTTCAAAATTGAAAATCCTGTCTGGCAACGGATTGTCCGAAATCTCTACACCAAGTATGATAAGGAATTCTACTCCTATCCAGCAGCCAAGACCAACCACCATGCCTTTGAAACAGGCTTGGCCTATCATACGGCGACCATGGTGCGCTTGGCAGATGCCATTAGCAATATTTATCCTCGGCTCAATAAGAGCCTGCTCTATGCGGGAATTATGCTGCATGACTTGGCTAAGGTCATCGAGTTGACGGGACCAGACCAGACTGAGTATACAGTACGAGGTAATCTCCTTGGGCATATTGCTCTAATTGATAGCGAAATTACTAAGACAGTGATGGAACTCGGTATCGATGATACCAAGGAAGAAGTCGTTCTGCTTCGTCACGTCATCCTTAGTCACCACGGCTTACTTGAGTATGGAAGCCCAGTCCGTCCACGCATTATGGAAGCAGAGATTATCCATATGATTGACAATCTGGATGCCAGCATGATGATGATGTCAACAGCTCTTGCTTTGGTGGATAAAGGAGAGATGACCAATAAAATCTTCGCTATGGATAATCGTTCCTTCTATAAACCAGATTTAGATTAATAATTTAAGAAAAATGAGCATTTTTTAGGATAAGAATGTTCGTTTTTTTATGTGAATATGGTATAATAAGTAAAAGACAAAAATGAATACTCTTCGAAAATCTCTTCAAACTAGGGTAGTATCGCCTTGTCGTATGTATATATGCAGGTATATTACAGGATTTGTCAGTTCTATCGACAATCTCAAAACAGTGTTTTGAATCACCAGTGACCAGCTTTCTAGTTTGCTTTTTGATTTTTTGAATAAAAATGGAATAGGAAATAGAAATGAAATTAAGAAGAAGTGATCGGATGGTTGTCATTTCCAACTATTTGATTAATCATCCTTATAAACTAACTAGTCTCAATACTTTTGCTGAAAAGTATGAATCTGCTAAATCATCCATCTCAGAAGATATCGTCATTATCAAACGCGCCTTTGAGGAAATCGAAATCGGTCACATCCAGACTGTGACTGGGGCTGGCGGAGGTGTTATCTTTACACCATCAATCTCAAACCATGATGCTAAGGAAATGGTTGAAGACTTGCGTGCCAAGTTGTCAGAAAGTGACCGTATCTTGCCAGGTGGCTACATCTACCTGTCTGATTTACTTAGCACACCAGCCATCTTGAAAAATATTGGTCGCATTATTGCCAAGAGCTTTATGGACCAAAAAATTGACGCGGTTATGACAGTAGCAACCAAGGGTGTGCCACTTGCAAATGCAGTTGCCAATGTCCTCAATGTCCCTTTTGTCATTGTGCGCCGTGACCTGAAAATTACCGAAGGTTCAACGGTTAGCGTCAACTATGTATCCGGTTCAAGTGGTGACCGTATCGAGAAAATGTTCCTTTCAAAACGGAGTCTCAAGGCAGGTAGCCGTGTCTTGATTGTGGATGACTTCTTGAAAGGCGGCGGAACTGTCAATGGGATGATTAGTCTCTTGCGCGAATTCGACTCAGAATTGGCAGGTGTAGCGGTCTTTGCGGACAATGCCCAAGAAGAACGTGAAAAGCAGTTTGAATACAAGTCACTCTTGAAGGTAACCAATATTGATGTCAAGAACCAAGCCATCGATGTTGAGATTGGTAATATTTTTGACACAGAAGAATAAAGGATAAAGGTTGGAACGGTTGTCCCAGCCTTTCTTTGCAAATAGAATAGAAGGAAACTTATGAAAACACCATTTATTAATAAAGAAGACTTAGAAGCGATTGTAGCCGAGTTCCCAACTCCCTTTCACTTATATGATGAGAAGGGAATTCGTGAGAAGGCAAGAGCCGTCAACCAAGCCTTTTCGTGGAACAAGGGCTTTAAGGAATATTTTGCAGTTAAGGCTACTCCAACCCCAGCTGTTTTGAAAATTATCCAAGAGGAAGGCTGTGGTGTGGACTGCTCTAGTTACGTAGAGCTTTTGATGAGCCATAAACTGGATTTCCCTGGTTCTGAGATTATGTTCTCTTCAAACAATACGCCAGATAAGGAATATGCCTATGCGCGTGAATTGGGTGCGATCATTAACTTGGATGCCTTTGAAGATATTGAACATTTGGAGCGAGCAGCAGGCATTCCAGAAATCATCTCATGTCGTTATAATCCTGGAGGCGTTTTTGAACTGGGGACAGACATTATGGATAATCCTGGGGAGGCTAAGTTTGGTATGACCAAGGACCAACTCTTTGAATCCTTTGCCATCTTGAAGGAAAAAGGAGCCAAGACTTTTGGGATTCACTCCTTTCTAGCATCCAATACTGTCACCCATCTCTATTATCCAGAGTTGGCGCGTCAGCTTTTTGAATTGGCTGTTGAAATCAAGGAAAAGCTGGGTATTTCACTAGACTTTATCAATCTTTCCGGGGGTATTGGAGTCAACTATCGTCCTGAGCAGGAGCCAAATGATATCGCCTTGATTGGTGAGGGAGTTCGTAAGGTGTATGAAGAGGTTCTTACGCCAGCAGGTCTTGGTCAGGTCAAGATTTTCACCGAATTGGGTCGTTTTATGCTGGCACCTCACGGTGCTTTAGTCACAAGAGTCACTCATAAGAAGAAAACCTACCGTACCTATCTAGGTGTGGATGCATCAGCAGTCAACCTCATGCGTCCAGCTATGTACGGAGCCTATCACCATATTAGCAACATGACTCATCCAGATGGATCAGCTGAAGTGGTAGATGTGGTTGGTTCACTCTGTGAAAACAATGATAAATTTGCAGTCAATCGCGAACTGCCTTATACAGAAATCGGTGATTTGCTGGTCATTCATGATACAGGTGCCCACGGTTTTTCAATGGGCTACCAGTACAATGCCAAACTTCGTTCTGCGGAAATCCTTTATACTGAAGAAGGCAAAGCCCGTCAAATCCGCCGTGCAGAGCGCCCTGAAGACTATTTTGCAACCTTGTATGGTTTTGATTTTGAAGAATAATCTGAGAATAGATTGAAAATGAAATTGAAAAACAGATTGCTTTCTAAAAAATAGGTAAAAATCTTGTTTTTCCTTCAAGTCGTGATATAATAAAACTATAAAACGTTTTCAAGGAAGGTAACGATATGTCTGAAGAAACAATTGATTATGGACAAGTGACAGGAATGGTGCATTCGACAGAAAGTTTTGGGGCGGTAGATGGCCCTGGTATTCGCTTTATTGTCTTTTTACAGGGCTGTCACATGCGTTGCCAGTATTGCCATAACCCAGATACTTGGGCTATGGAGTCCAATAAATCACGTGAACGGACGGTAGATGATGTCTTGACAGAAGCCTTGCGCTACCGTGGTTTCTGGGGAAATAAGGGCGGGATTACAGTCAGTGGAGGAGAAGCCCTCTTGCAGATTGATTTCCTGATTGCCCTTTTCACCAAGGCTAAGGAACAAGGAATCCACTGTACCTTGGACACCTGTGCCCTTCCTTTCCGTAATAAACCACGTTACCTTGAAAAGTTTGACAAACTCATGGCTGTCACTGACTTGGTCCTCTTAGATATCAAGGAAATCAACGAAGAACAGCACAAGATTGTTACTAGCCAAACCAATAAAAATATCTTGGCCTGTGCCCAGTATCTATCAGATATTGGAAAACCTGTCTGGATTCGCCACGTGCTAGTTCCAGGATTGACAGACAGAGACGATGACTTGATTGAACTTGGTAAGTTCGTCAAGACTCTTAAAAATGTGGATAAGTTTGAAATTCTGCCTTATCACACCATGGGTGAGTTTAAATGGCGTGAATTGGGAATTCCCTATTCCCTCGAAGGGGTTAAACCACCAACAGCAGACCGCGTTAAGAACGCTAAACAACTCATGGATACCGAAAGTTACCAAGACTATACGAAACGTGTACATGGATAGAAAAGAAGCCTGATGGAAACATCGGGCTTTTGATACTCAATGAAAATCAAAGAGCAAACTAGGAAGCTAGCCGCAGGTTGCTCAAAGCACTGCTTTGAGGTTGTAGATAGAACTGACGAAGTTAGCTCAAAGTACTGTTTTGAGGTTGTGAATAGAACTGACGAAGTCAGTAATCATACATACGGCGAGGCGAAGCTGACATGGTTTGAAGAGATTTTCGAAGAGTATAACTTGCAAAAAAGACTTAGCAAACCAGCTAAGCCTTTTTCTTCTTATCTCGAACGTTGTTTTCCAGCGTTGCGATTTTTGTGTTTTTTCTTGCTTGTGATAGCAGTTGGTTGTTCAGGGGTAACGTCTTTTCGTCCATTTGGTGTTGAGAAAGCACTTGCTTTTGGTGGGTTCTTGGCTAGTTCTTCACGGACTTTTTTGCGAAGTTTTGGACGAACGATATAGTTGACGATAAACTGTTGGAGAATCATCATGAAACCACCGACAACCCAGTAAAGTGTGACACTAGCTGGTGAGAAGAGGGAGAAGACGACGATCATGAGTGGGCTCATGTAAATCATTTTCTTGATTTGTTCTCTTTGCATTTCATCTTCTACTCCGTGAAGTGAAAGGAGTGATTGAAGATAGTAAAGGACACCAGCACAGGCAACCAAAATCATACTTGGAGAACCTAGAGGAATGCCTAGGTAGCTTGCTTGAGCAACCCCTTCAGTATGTTGGGCAGCAAAGTAGATAGCAGAGAAGAAAGGCATTTGAAGGAGGATAGGGAAACATCCTACACCACCAAACATGCTGATGCCATGCTCTTTTTGAGCAGCAAAGAGAGCTTGTTGGGCTTCGAGTTTTTCTTCTTGAGTAGTTGCTTCTTTGAGACGAGTTTGGTGTGGCTCAAGGACGTGCTTGAGGGCATTCATCTTTTCAGAGTGAAGCGTTGCCTTCCATGATTGGTAGATACCAAGTGGCAAGATAATCAAGCGCACGATAATGGTTACGATGATGATAGCGACACCAAAGCCTAGACCTTGATCAGTAGCGAAGTACTTGATAGCTTCAGCCATAGGCGCTCCGATCGTATTCCAAATAAATCCTGTCGGCTGACCTGTGGTTTTATCGACATTGACACAGCCAGTTAAGACTAGCAACATAGCCACTCCCATAGCTGAGAGTGCAAAACGTTTAATAGATTTCACTGTTTTTATTCCTTCTTTAAAAATTATACCTTTCTATTCTACTGTTTTTTTACAAAATATACAATAGTTCTGGAGACCTAATTTGCGATTTTAAAGTCAGGGTAGGGAGGAAAGTTGCTCAGTTTGACATCTAAGTAGCTTACTTTTGAAAAAGGTGTCGGTCCTTTTCGGATTTCTTGGATAAATTTTGCCATGATAGCAGATGAGTCTGCTTGGGCTAAGATTTCCACTGTTCCGTCGTCGTTATTCCATACTCGGCCTGTGATGCCACCAATTTCAAGTGCCAAGCTGTAAACACCCCAACGAAAGCCGACTCCTTGCACCCTACCTTGGGCAATCATTCTAACCTTTTGCATACCAAACCCCTTTGATTGTGTTATAATATTTCTATGACTATTATAAGCTCAAAAGCCAATTCGGTGGTAAAAAATGCCAAGAAATTACACCAAAAAAAATACCGCAAGTCTGCTTATTTGATTGAAGGCTGGCACTTGTTTGAAGAAGCTGTCCAAGCTGGAGTGACGATTGAGAAAATCTTTGCCCTAGAAAATTACCGAGATCAGTTAGATGATTTTCCGCAAACTGTCTGGGTGTCAGAGGATATTTTGCTAGATTTGGCGGATTCTCAGACCCCACAGGGAATTGTTGCGGTGGTTCAAAAAGAAGAAGTAGGACAAGCTGATTTGAGTCAGGGCAAGTTCTTGTTTTTGGAAGATGTGCAAGATCCTGGTAATGTAGGAACTATCATTCGAACTGCGGATGCAGCAGGTTTTACTGGAGTGATTGTTTCAGAAAAGTCGGCAGACATCTACAGTCTCAAAACCCTACGTTCCATGCAAGGTAGTCATTTCCATCTGCCCATTTACCGGATGACTAGTCAAGCGCTTCTTGACGAAACTAAAAAGGTAGCTATCCCAGTGCTAGCAACAACCCTATCTAAAGATTCTGTTGATTACAGAGAACTGCCTCCTATAGAAAATTTTGTACTAGTCATGGGAAATGAGGGCCAAGGAATTAGTCCCCTTATGGCTGAAAGTGCAGACCAGTTGGTCCATATTAGCATGAAGGGGCAGGCGGAGAGTTTGAATGTTGCCATTGCAGCTGGTATTTTGATTTTCCATTTAAGCTAATTTTAACTTTTTTTGTTATAATCAAGGAAAGATGTTCATAGAAAAGGAGAAAAGATGAATCACACTATTATACATGACCGTGTAGGTCTCAATCAATTTTACGCTAAGGTATATGCCTTTGTTGGTCTGGGAATCGGACTATCTGCTTTGGTATCAGGCCTTATGTTGACGGTCTTTCAGTCTCAGTTGGTTTACTTTTTGATGCAGGGGCGTCTCTGGTTGACCATTGCAACCTTTGCAGAATTGGCCTTGGTTTTCGTTGCCAGTAGCATGGCTTCAAGAAATAGTCCAGCTGCTCTTCCAGTATTTTTGCTATACTCTGTTTTAAACGGTTTTACCCTTAGTTTTGTGGTAGCCTTCTATACTCCGGGTACAGTTTTATCTGCCTTTGTATCGAGCTCCCTTCTCTTCTTTGTCATGGCTGCAGTTGGTATCTTCACCAAGAAAGATTTGAGCGGTCTTGGTCGAGCTATGATGGCGGCTCTGATCGGTTTGATTATTGCTATGATAGTCAATATTTTCTTGTCTAGTGGTTTCTTTGATTATATGATTAGCGTAGCCATGGTTTTGGTTTTTTCAGGGTTGATTGCTTGGGATAACCAAAAGATTCGCCTCGCCTATGAACAATCACAAGGTCGTGTAGCGACAGGCTGGGTGGTGTCAATGGCTCTCAGCATCTATCTTGATTTTATCAATCTTTTCCTAAGTATTCTACGTATCTTTGGTCGCAATGACTAAAAGGTCTATGAAATCAGTGTTTTGAGTGACACTGATTTTTTTAAAATTTTCTCTTTTCTTTTCTTGGAAATAGGTGTATAATATGTTTATTAAATTTTTGAGGAGTTGTCTATGAAGAAAAGTTTTATCCATCAACAAGAAGAAATTTCCTTTGTCAAAAACACTTTTACCCAGTATTTGAAAGATAAGCTAGAAGTTGTCGAAGTTCAAGGTCCTATCTTGAGTAAGGTCGGTGACGGAATGCAGGACAACCTGTCTGGTGTGGAAAATCCAGTATCGGTCAAGGTTCTCCAAATCCCTGATGCTACTTATGAAGTGGTGCACTCACTTGCTAAATGGAAACGCCACACCTTGGCTCGTTTTGGCTTTGGTGAAGGAGAGGGTCTCTTTGTCCACATGAAAGCCCTTCGTCCAGATGAGGATTCCTTGGATGCAACCCACTCTGTTTATGTTGACCAGTGGGACTGGGAGAAGGTTATCCCAAATGGTAAGCGTAACATCGTTTATCTAAAAGAAACAGTTGAGAAGATTTATAAGGCTATTCGCCTGACTGAGCTAGCTGTTGAAGCTCGCTATGACATCGAGTCTATCTTGCCAAAACAAATCACCTTTATCCATACAGAAGAATTGGTAGAACGCTACCCAGACTTGACACCTAAAGAACGTGAAAATGCGATTTGTAAAGAATTTGGAGCCGTCTTTTTGATTGGTATCGGTGGCGAGTTGCCAGATGGTAAACCGCACGATGGACGTGCACCAGACTATGATGACTGGACAAGCGAGTCTGAGAATGGCTACAAGGGTCTAAATGGTGATATTCTTGTCTGGAATGAGTCTTTAGGTGGAGCCTTTGAGTTGTCTTCTATGGGAATTCGTGTAGATGAAGAAACTCTTAGACGTCAGGTGGAAATTACAGGTGATGAAGACCGCTTGGAATTGGAATGGCACAAGTCTTTGTTGAATGGCCTATTCCCATTGACAATCGGTGGAGGAATTGGACAATCTCGTATGGCCATGTTCCTACTTCGCAAGAGACACATCGGAGAAGTGCAAACAAGTGTTTGGCCTCAAGAAGTCCGCGATACTTACGAAAATATTTTGTAGAGAATCGAACCGCAAGGTTCGGTTTTCTTTCTCTTTTTGTCTATAATTTGGTATAATAAACAGTATGAAAATCGTATCAGGAATCTATGGGGGACGTCCCCTCAAGACACTAGAAGGCAAGACAACAAGACCTACTTCGGATAAGGTTAGGGGAGCCATTTTTAACATGATTGGTCCCTACTTTGAAGGGGGACGAGTCTTGGACCTTTATGCAGGTAGTGGTGGTTTATCTATCGAAGCAGTATCGCGTGGCATGTCCAGTGCTGTTTTGGTGGAGCGAGACCGTAAGGCTCAGACCATCGTGGCTGAAAATATCCAGATGACCAAGGAAGTTGGAAAATTTCAACTCCTCAAGATGGATGCAGAGAGGGCATTGGAACAGGTATCTGGGGAATTTGACCTCGTTTTCTTAGACCCTCCCTATGCCAAGGAACAAATCGTAGCAGATATTGAAAAAATGGCTGAGAGAGAGCTTTTTTCTGAAGATGTTATGGTTGTGTGCGAGACGGATAAGGCCGTTGAACTTCCAGAAGAGATTGCCTGTCTGGGTATCTGGAAGGAAAAGATTTATGGAATTAGTAAGGTGACAGTCTATGTCAGATAAGATTGGCTTATTCACAGGCTCATTTGATCCGATGACAAATGGGCATCTGGATATGATTGAACGGGCGAGCAGACTCTTTGATAAGCTCTATGTCGGTATTTTTTTTAATCCCCACAAACAAGGATTTCTTCCTATCGAAAATCGTAAACGGGGGTTAGAAAAGGCTGTGAAACATTTGGGAAATGTTAAAGTCGTGTCTTCTCATGATGAATTGGTGGTCGATGTCGCAAAAAGACTGGGGGCTACTTGCCTAGTGCGAGGCTTGAGAAATGCGTCGGATTTGCAATACGAAGCCAGTTTTGATTACTACAACCATCAGCTGTCTCCTGATATAGAGACTATTTATTTACATAGTCGACCTGAACATCTCTATATCAGTTCATCAGGCGTTAGAGAGCTTTTGAAGTTTGGTCAGGATATTGCCTGCTATGTTCCCGAGAGTATTTTGGAGGAAATAAGAAATGAAAAAAAAGATTAGATGGCCCTTATACGTCATTGCGGCCTTGATTGTGACTTTCTTGGCATTTGTAGTGCCCTTGCCTTATTATATAGAGGTTCCAGGTGGTTCGGAAGATATTCGCCAAGTCCTTAAAGTAAATGACACAGAAGATAAGGAAGCTGGTGCCTATCAATTCGTTACGGTTGGTGTTCAACATGCCACTTTAGCTCATATGATTTATGCTTGGTTGACACCTTTTACAGATATTCGTAGTGCTCAGGAGACTACAGGTGGTTCTTCCGATGTTGAATTTATGCGAATCAATCAATTCTACATGCAAACATCGCAAAATATGGCCAAGTATCAAGGACTAAAAACAGCTGGTAAGGATATCGAACTCAAGTACTTTGGCGTTTATGTTTTGAATGTGACGGATAATTCAACCTTTAAAGGGATTCTCAATATCTCTGATACGGTCACAGCAGTCAATGATCAGACCTTTGATAGTTCCAAAGACTTGATTGATTACGTCAGTTCTCAAAAATTAGGGGACTCCGTCAAGGTCACCTATGAAGAGGATGGGCAAACCAAGTCTGCAGAAGGAAAGATTATCACCTTGGAAAATGGAAAAAATGGGATTGGAATCGGCTTGATTGATCGTACAGAGGTAATCAGCAATGTCCCAATTAGCTTTTCAACAGCTGGTATTGGCGGCCCAAGTGCTGGTCTCATGTTTAGTCTAGCTATCTATACTCAAATAGCTCACCCAGATCTTCGTAATGGTCGTATTGTTGCTGGTACAGGTACCATTGACCGCGATGGGAATGTGGGGGATATTGGAGGCATTGATAAAAAAGTTGTAGCTTCGGCTAGGGCAGGTGCCGCTATTTTCTTTGCCCCTGATAATCCTGTTAGCGAAGAAGAACAAAAAGCACACCCGGATGCAAAAAACAACTACCAAACAGCCCTAGAAGCATCCAAAACAATCAAGACAGATATGAAAATCGTGCCCGTTAAAACCCTACAAGATGCAATTGATTACTTGAAAAACAATCCCTAGTTTTTAAGTGAAGTTTCCAAACTAGCGCACAAACAGAGAAGATGGTATAATAGTCAAATGGTTCAATTATTATTCACTCTAAGCAGTCACATGCTCTTTATTTATGTGAGTTTTTACCTTTTAAAGGATCTTGTTAGATGGGAAAAGGTTTTAAAAGTGACAGCTGAGAATACAAGAAAAGTTCGTTTATTAGTAGGTTTTTTCAGCATTGTAATGGGCTATATCTTGAGTTCTTTCTTTATCAGCCTGTATCATTTGTGGCAAGAAGCGCTTAGAGGATTATTATAAAATCAAGAGTAAAGGAAACGAGTATGGACAAAATTGTTGTTCAAGGTGGCGATAATCGTCTGGTAGGAAGTGTAACCATCGAAGGAGCAAAGAATGCAGTCTTGCCCTTGTTGGCAGCGACTATTCTAGCAAGTGAAGGAAAGACAGTCTTACAGAATGTACCGATCTTGTCGGATGTCTTTATTATGAATCAGGTGGTTGGTGGTTTGAATGCCAAGGTTGACTTTGATGAGGAAGCCCATCTTGTTGAGGTGGATGCTACTGGCGACATCACTGAGGAAGCCCCTTACAAGTATGTCAGCAAGATGCGCGCCTCCATCGTTGTATTAGGGCCAATCCTTGCCCGTGTGGGTCATGCCAAGGTATCCATGCCAGGTGGTTGTACCATTGGTAGCCGTCCTATTGATCTTCATTTGAAAGGTCTGGAAGCTATGGGGGTTAAGATTAGTCAGACAGCTGGTTACATCGAAGCCAAGGCAGAACGCTTGCATGGCGCTCATATCTATATGGACTTTCCAAGTGTTGGTGCAACGCAGAACTTGATGATGGCAGCGACCCTAGCTGATGGGATGACAGTGATTGAAAATGCTGCGCGTGAGCCTGAGATTGTTGACCTAGCCATTCTCCTTAATGAAATGGGAGCTAAGGTTAAGGGTGCTGGTACAGAGACCATTACCATTACCGGTGTTGAGAAACTTCATGGTACGACTCACAATGTAGTCCAAGACCGTATCGAAGCAGGAACCTTTATGGTAGCTGCTGCCATGACTGGTGGTGATGTCTTGATTAAAGATGCTGTCTGGGAGCACAACCGTCCCTTGATTGCCAAATTGCTTGAAATGGGAGTGGAAGTGACGGAGGAGACGGAAGGAATTCGCGTTCGCTCTCAACTAGAAAATCTAAAAGCTGTTCATGTGAAAACCTTGCCCCACCCAGGATTTCCAACAGATATGCAGGCTCAATTTACAGCCTTGATGACAGTCGCAAAAGGGGAATCAACTATGGTGGAGACAGTTTTCGAAAATCGTTTCCAACATCTAGAAGAAATGCGTCGCATGGGCTTGCATTCTGAGATTATCCGTGATACAGCTCGTATTGTTGGTGGTCAACCTTTGCAGGGAGCGGAAGTTCTTTCTACTGACCTTCGTGCCAGTGCAGCCTTGATTTTGACAGGTTTGGTAGCACAGGGAGAAACTGTGGTCGGTAAATTGGTTCACTTGGATAGAGGTTACTACGGTTTCCATGAGAAGTTGGCGCAGCTAGGTGCTAAGATTCAGCGGATTGAGGCAAGTGATGAAGATGAATAAGAAATCAAGCTACGTAGTCAAGCGTTTACTTTTAGTCATCATAGTACTGATTTTAGGTACTCTGGCTCTAGGAATCGGTTTAATGGTAGGTTATGGAATCTTGGGCAAGGGTCAAGATCCATGGGCTATCCTGTCTCCAGCAAAATGGCAGGAATTGATTCATAAATTTACAGGAAATTAGGCTGGAGAACCAGCCTTTTTCTAAAGATAAGGAGAAATATGAACAAAAAAACAAGACAGACACTAATCGGACTGCTAGTGTTATTGCTTTTGTCTACAGGGAGCTATTATATCAAGCAGATGCAGTCGGCACCTAATAGTCCTAAAACCAAGCTTAGTCAGAAAAAACAAGCGTCTGAAGCTCCTAGTCAAGCATTGGCAGAGAGTGTCTTAACAGACGCAGTCAAAAACCAAGTAAAAGGGAGTCTGGAGTGGAACGGATCAGGTGCTTTTATCGTCAATGGTAATAAAACAAACCTAAATGCCAAGGTTTCAAGTAAGCCCTACGCTGATAATAAAACAAAGACGGTGGGCAAGGAGACCGTACCAACCGTGGCTAATGCCCTCTTGTCTAAGGCTACTCGTCAGTACAAGAATCGTGAAGAAACTGGGAATGGTTCGACTTCATGGACTCCTCCAGGCTGGCATCAGGTCAAGAATCTAAAGGGCTCTTATACCCATGCAGTCGATAGAGGTCATCTGTTAGGCTATGCCTTAATCGGTGGTTTGGATGGTTTTGATGCCTCGACAAGCAATCCTAAAAACATTGCTGTTCAGACAGCCTGGGCAAATCAGGCGCAGGCCGAGGATTCGACTGGTCAAAACTACTATGAAAGTAAGGTGCGTAAAGCCTTGGACCAAAACAAGCGTGTCCGTTACCGTGTAACCCTTTACTACGCTTCAAACGAGGATTTAGTTCCTTCAGCTTCACAGATTGAAGCCAAGTCTTCAGATGGAGAATTGGAATTTAATGTTCTAGTTCCCAATGTTCAAAAGGGGCTTCAACTGGATTACCGAACTGGAGAAGTAACTGTAACTCATACTCAATGAAAATCAAAAAGCAAACTAGGAAGCTAGCCGCAGGTTGCTCAAAGCACAGCTTTGAGGTTGCAGATAAAGCTGACGTGGTTTGAAGAGATTTTCGAAGAGTATCAGTAAAAGATAAGATAAACTCCTATATCACTTATGGATGTAGGAGTTCTTTTTTCTAGTTTAAGTAGGGCTAGAGTAGGTACTAAGAAAAAAATAATATGTATTGGATTAAATTTTGTGATATAATGAAGGATAAGATACTATTTTAGGAGAAGAACTATGGAAGACCCAAGTAGTCAGAATTTGTTGCTACAATTTGTTTTATTGTTTATCTTGACGGTATTAAATGCCTTTTTCTCAGCCACAGAAATGGCCATGGTTTCTCTTAATCGTGCGCGGGTTGAACAAAAGGCGGAAGAAGGAGACAGACGCTACATCCGCCTGCTGAAGGTACTAGAAAATCCTAACCACTTTTTATCAACCATTCAGGTAGGAATTACCCTGATTACAATCTTATCAGGGGCGAGTTTAGCTGATACTCTAGGACGTGTGATTGCCTCTTGGCTTGGGAATGGCGAAACAGCACAAGCCGTGGCAACTTTTCTATCCTTGGCATTTTTGACCTATATTTCCATCGTTTTTGGGGAATTATATCCTAAGAGAATCGCTCTTAATCTAAAGGATGCCTTGGCAATTCGTACAGCGCCGGTTATCATTGGGATCGGAAAACTAGTCAGTCCTTTTGTTTGGCTTTTAGCTGCTTCGACCAATTTCTTGAGCCATTTGACGCCTATGTCATTCGATGATGCGGATGAAAAGATGACCCGTGATGAAATTGCCTATATGCTGACAAATAGTGAAGAAACATTGGATGCTGATGAGATTGAGATGCTACAAGGTGTCTTTTCGCTCGATGAACTGATGGCACGAGAGGTTATGGTTCCTCGGACGGATGCCTTTATGGTGGATATTCAGGATGATAGTCAAAGCATTATCCAAAGTATTTTAAAACAAAACTTTTCCCGTATACCAGTTTACGATGGGGATAAGGACAATGTGATTGGAATCATTCACACCAAGAGTCTCCTTAAGGCTGGTTTTGTGGACGGTTTTGACAATATTGTTTGGAAGAAAATCTTACAAGATCCACTTTTTGTACCTGAAACTATTTTTGTGGATGACTTGCTAAAAGAATTGCGCAATACCCAAAGACAAATGGCAATCTTGCTGGATGAATACGGTGGTATGGCTGGTTTGGTGACCTTGGAAGACCTCTTAGAGGAAATTGTTGGTGAAATTGATGATGAAACGGACAAAGCAGCAATAGATGTTCATCAGATTGGCGAGGATACCTACATTGTTCAAGGAACAATGACCCTCAATGATTTCAATAATTACTTTGATGTTGAACTGGAAAGTGATGACGTTGATACCATTGCTGGTTACTATTTGACAGGAGTGGGGACCATTCCGACGACTGAGAAACTTAGCTATGAATTGGTCAGCCAAAACAAACAACTTATCTTAACCAATGATAAAGTGAAAAATGGACGTGTTACCAAGGTAAAAGTCCAAATTACCGAAGTTGAAATAGAAGAAGAAACAGAGTAAACTAGAGGCTTTTGTCACCAGGTGTGACGAAGCTTTTTTCAGTTGATTTCATGAGGGAATTATGTCATGGAAAGAACTTTGCCCCAAAAGTTTTTCAAAATTATCCGTATTTATCAGAAGAAAAATAAAAAAGCCCTTCAAATTGGGCTTTCTGTTCATTTGAAACCTGATAAATCAAGTTATAGAAGGCGGTAGACGGATTTGAACCGACGATCAAGCTTTTGCAGAGCCGTGCCTTACCACTTGGCTATACCGCCTTAACGTTTCTTATTATACCTTGAAAATGATTTTCAGTCAATAGCTTTTTCAGTTTTTTGTACCATAGTGTGATTCGAATGTAATGCTAAGTTTTCTATGGGAAAAAGATTACCAAAAATCTACTGAATCCCCTTGAAAAATCTAGCTAATTAGGGTATAATATAAATAATCATTTGTCGTAGGTTTTGTCTGAAATATTGTCCAGACAAGGCTCACAGCAGTTAAATCTTCTGAAAAAGTCAGATTTAGCTGCTCTTTTTGTGCTTTTTTTCAGGATTTTGAGTACTTGTAATAAAGACTTAAAAATTCTGAAAATTCATCAAAGGGACACGGTGATAGGGGTTTTACAACCATATGACGATTAGAAAGCCTGATTGACAAGGCTTGGAACTTATTTACAAAGGAGAATCATCTTGGCAGGACATGACGTTCAATACGGGAAACATCGTACCCGTCGTAGTTTTTCAAGAATCAAAGAAGTTCTTGACTTACCAAATTTGATTGAAATTCAAACTGACTCATTCAAAGATTTCCTAGACCACGGTCTTAAGGAAGTGTTTGAAGATGTATTGCCAATTTCAAACTTCACAGACACAATGGAGTTGGAATTTGTTGGATATGAAATCAAGGAACCCAAATATACGCTAGAAGAAGCTCGTATTCACGATGCTAGCTACTCAGCACCAATTTTTGTAACCTTCCGCTTGATCAATAAAGAAACAGGCGAAATCAAGACCCAAGAAGTTTTCTTTGGTGATTTCCCGATCATGACAGAAATGGGTACTTTCATTATCAATGGTGGTGAACGTATCATTGTATCTCAGTTGGTTCGCTCGCCAGGTGTTTACTTTAATGACAAAGTAGATAAGAACGGTAAAGTGGGCTATGGTTCAACTGTTATCCCTAACCGTGGAGCTTGGTTGGAACTTGAAAGCGACTCAAAAGACATTACCTACACTCGTATCGACCGTACTCGTAAGATTCCATTTACAACCTTGGTTCGTGCGCTTGGTTTCTCAGGTGATGATGAAATCTTTGATATCTTTGGTGATAGCGAATTGGTTCGCAACACTGTTGAAAAAGATATCCACAAGAATCCAATGGACTCTCGTACAGACGAAGCCTTGAAAGAAATCTACGAACGCCTTCGTCCAGGTGAGCCTAAGACAGCTGAAAGCTCACGTAGCTTGCTTGTGGCTCGTTTCTTTGACCCACGTCGCTATGACTTAGCAGCAGTTGGTCGTTACAAGATCAATAAAAAACTCAATGTTAAAACACGCTTGCTTAACCAAACTATTGCTGAGCCATTGGTAGACCCTGAAACAGGAGAAATCTTGGTAGAAGCTGGAACTGTTATGACTCGTAGTGT
The DNA here is from genome assembly GCF_013277255.1 of Streptococcus sp. 2154. NCBI lineage: Bacteria > Bacillati > Bacillota > Bacilli > Lactobacillales > Streptococcaceae > Streptococcus > Streptococcus sp. 2154. The sequence goes on along the minus strand of NZ_VMMK01000020.1, from coordinate 33,757 downwards.
GATTGAAAGCATTGAAAGCCATTTGGATGGTGACTTGAACAAGATTGTTTATATTCCAAATGATGCAGCCGTTGTGACTGAGCCAGTTGTTCTTCAAAAATTCAAGGTTGTTGCTCCAACTGATCCAGACCGTGTTGTAACCATCATCGGTAATGCTAATCCAGATGACAAGGTTCGTATCGTTACTCCTGCAGATATCCTTGCTGAAATGAGCTACTTCCTCAACTTGGCGGAAGGGCTTGGACGTGTAGATGATATCGACCACCTTGGAAACCGTCGTATCCGTGCGGTTGGTGAATTGCTTGCTAACCAAGTACGTCTTGGACTTTCTCGTATGGAACGTAATGTCCGTGAACGTATGTCTGTTCAGGACAACGAAGTCTTGACACCACAACAAATCATCAATATCCGTCCTGTAACAGCTGCGGTGAAAGAATTCTTTGGTTCATCACAGTTGTCACAGTTCATGGACCAACACAACCCGCTTTCTGAGTTGTCTCACAAACGCCGTTTGTCAGCCTTAGGACCTGGTGGTTTGACACGTGACCGTGCTGGATATGAAGTACGTGACGTGCACTACACTCACTATGGCCGTATGTGTCCAATCGAGACACCTGAAGGACCTAACATCGGTTTGATCAATAACTTGTCATCTTACGGACACTTGAATAAGTATGGCTTTGTTCAAACACCATACCGTAAAGTTGACCGTGAAACAGGTGTTGTTACGAACGAAATCGTTTGGTTGACAGCCGATGAAGAAGATGAATTTACTGTAGCACAGGCTAATTCTCGTCTGAATGAAGATGGAACATTTGCTGAGAAGATTGTCATGGGACGTCACCAAGGGGTTAACCAAGAGTATCCAGCTAATATTGTTGACTACATGGATGTTTCACCAAAACAGGTAGTTGCCGTTGCGACAGCATGTATTCCTTTCTTGGAAAACGATGACTCCAACCGTGCCCTCATGGGAGCCAACATGCAACGTCAGGCTGTGCCATTGATCAATCCTCAAGCACCTTACGTTGGTACTGGTATGGAATACCAAGCAGCCCACGATTCTGGAGCGGCTGTGATTGCTCAGTATGATGGTAAAGTTACTTACGCAGATGCTGACAAGGTAGAAGTTCGTCGTGAAGATGGTTCATTGGACGTTTACCACATCCAAAAATTCCGTCGTTCAAACTCAGGTACTGCCTACAACCAACGTACGCTTGTTAAAGTTGGCGATGTCGTTGAAAAAGGCGATTTCATTGCTGACGGACCTTCTATGGAAAATGGAGAAATGGCGCTTGGACAAAACCCAATCGTTGCCTACATGACTTGGGAAGGTTACAACTTCGAGGATGCCGTTATCATGAGCGAACGCTTGGTGAAAGACGATGTTTATACATCTGTCCACCTTGAAGAATACGAATCAGAAACGCGCGATACAAAGCTTGGGCCTGAAGAAATCACTCGTGAAATTCCAAACGTTGGTGAAGATGCCCTCAAAGACCTTGACGAAATGGGGATTATCCGTATCGGTGCTGAGGTTAAAGAAGGTGATATCCTTGTAGGTAAAGTAACACCTAAGGGTGAGAAAGACCTTTCAGCTGAAGAACGTCTCTTGCACGCTATCTTCGGAGACAAGTCACGTGAAGTTCGTGATACTTCTCTTCGTGTACCACACGGTGCCGATGGTGTCGTTCGTGATGTTAAGATCTTTACACGTGCAAATGGAGATGAGCTGCAATCAGGTGTCAACATGCTGGTTCGCGTCTACATTGCTCAAAAACGTAAGATCAAGGTCGGAGATAAGATGGCCGGACGTCACGGAAATAAAGGGGTTGTCTCTCGTATCGTTCCTGTAGAAGACATGCCTTACCTTCCAGATGGAACTCCAGTCGATATCATGTTGAACCCACTTGGGGTGCCATCACGTATGAATATCGGTCAGGTTATGGAGCTCCACCTTGGTATGGCTGCTCGTACTCTTGGTATTCACATCGCAACACCAGTCTTTGACGGAGCAAGTTCTGAAGACCTTTGGTCAACTGTTAAAGAAGCTGGTATGGATAGCGATGCCAAAACAATCCTTTACGATGGACGTACTGGTGAACCGTTTGATAACCGTGTGTCAGTTGGTGTCATGTACATGATCAAACTCCACCACATGGTTGATGATAAATTGCACGCACGTTCAGTCGGACCATACTCAACCGTTACCCAACAACCACTCGGAGGTAAAGCTCAGTTTGGTGGACAACGTTTCGGTGAGATGGAGGTTTGGGCTCTTGAAGCCTACGGTGCGTCAAATGTCCTTCAAGAAATCTTGACTTACAAGTCTGACGATATCAATGGACGTCTGAAAGCTTATGAAGCTATTACAAAAGGAAAACCAATTCCAAAACCAGGTGTTCCAGAATCCTTCCGAGTTCTTGTCAAAGAATTGCAATCTCTTGGTCTTGACATGCGTGTCCTAGACGAAGATGACCAAGAAGTGGAACTTCGCGACTTGGATGAAGGAATGGACGAAGATGTCATCCACGTAGATGACCTTGAAAAAGCCCGCGAAAAAGCAGCACAAGAGGCTAAAGCAGCCTTTGAAGCTGAAGAAGCTGAGAAAGCAACAAAAGCGGAAGCAACAGAAGAAGCTGCTGAACAAGAATAAGCAGTTCACTTAGAATAGAAAGGGAAGAAATAGTGGTTGATGTAAATCGTTTTAAAAGTATGCAAATCACCCTAGCTTCTCCAAGCAAAGTCCGTTCATGGTCTTATGGAGAAGTTAAAAAACCTGAAACAATCAATTACCGTACCTTGAAACCAGAACGTGAAGGACTCTTTGATGAAGTTATCTTTGGTCCTACAAAAGACTGGGAATGTGCTTGTGGTAAGTACAAACGCATTCGTTACAGAGGGATTGTTTGTGACCGCTGTGGGGTTGAAGTAACGCGTACAAAAGTTCGTCGTGAGCGTATGGGACATATCGAATTGAAAGCTCCTGTATCTCACATCTGGTACTTCAAGGGGATTCCAAGCCGTATGGGCTTGACCCTTGATATGAGCCCTCGTGCCCTTGAGGAAGTGATCTACTTTGCGGCTTATGTGGTGATTGACCCTAAGGATACACCACTTGAGCACAAGTCTATCATGACAGAGCGCGAATACCGTGAGCGTTTGCGTGAGTATGGTTATGGATCATTCGTTGCCAAGATGGGTGCCGAAGCCATCCAAGACCTCTTGAAACAAGTAGATCTTGAAAAAGAAATTGCTGAACTCAAAGAAGAGTTGAAAACAGCAACTGGACAAAAACGTGTCAAAGCCATCCGTCGTTTGGATGTTTTGGATGCCTTTTACAAGTCTGGAAACAAACCTGAATGGATGATTCTCAACATCCTTCCAGTTATTCCACCAGATCTTCGTCCAATGTTGCAGTTGGATGGTGGCCGTTTTGCCTCATCTGACTTGAACGACCTTTACCGCCGTGTTATCAACCGTAACAACCGTTTGGCTCGTTTGCTTGAGTTGAATGCGCCTGGTATCATCGTTCAAAATGAGAAGCGTATGCTTCAAGAAGCAGTTGACGCTTTGATTGACAATGGTCGTCGTGGTCGTCCAATCACAGGACCAGGTAGCCGTCCTCTTAAATCATTGAGTCACATGCTTAAAGGTAAACAAGGACGCTTCCGTCAAAACTTGCTCGGTAAACGTGTTGACTTCTCAGGACGTTCCGTTATCGCCGTTGGTCCAACTCTTAAGATGTACCAATGTGGTGTGCCACGTGAAATGGCGATTGAGCTCTTTAAACCATTCGTCATGCGTGAAATAGTCGCTCGTGATATCGTGCAGAACGTCAAAGCTGCTAAACGCTTGGTGGAACGCGGAGATGAGCGTATCTGGGATATCCTTGAAGAAGTGATCAAAGAACACCCAGTGCTTTTGAACCGCGCACCGACCCTTCACCGTTTGGGTATCCAAGCCTTCGAGCCAGTCTTGATTGATGGTAAGGCCCTTCGCTTGCACCCACTTGTCTGTGAAGCCTACAATGCCGACTTTGACGGGGACCAAATGGCCATCCACGTACCGCTTTCAGAAGAAGCCCAAGCAGAAGCTCGTATCCTTATGCTAGCTGCTGAGCACATCTTGAACCCGAAAGATGGTAAACCAGTTGTTACTCCATCTCAGGACATGGTTTTGGGTAACTACTACTTGACCATGGAAGAAGCTGGTCGCGAAGGTGAAGGAATGGTCTTCAAAGACCGTGACGAAGCGGTTATGGCTTACCGCAATGGTTATGTTCACCTCCACTCACGTGTTGGTATCGCAACAGACAGCCTCAACAAGCCTTGGACAGAAGAGCAAAGACATAAGGTCTTGCTTACAACAGTTGGTAAAATTCTCTTCAACGATATCATGCCAGAGGGGCTACCATACTTGCAAGAACCAAACAATGCCAACTTGACAGAAGGTGTTCCAGCTAAATACTTCTTGCCACTTGGTGGAGATATCAAGGAAGCAATCAGCAATCTTGAGCTCAACCCTCCATTCAAGAAGAAAAACCTTGGAAATATCATCGCTGAAATCTTCAAACGTTTCCGTACGACAGAAACTTCTGCCCTACTTGACCGCATGAAGAACCTCGGTTACCACCACTCAACTCTTGCAGGATTGACAGTGGGTATTGCCGATATCCCAGTCGTTGATGACAAGGCTGAAATCATTGAAGAATCACACAAACGTGTCGAACAAATCACCAAACAATTCCGTCGTGGTATGATCACAGACGACGAGCGTTACAATGCTGTTACAGCTGAATGGCGTGCTGCCCGTGAAAAACTTGAGAAACGCTTGATTGCTAATCAAGATCCTAAGAACCCAATCGTTATGATGATGGACTCTGGAGCCCGTGGTAACATCTCAAACTTCTCACAGCTTGCCGGTATGCGTGGTCTGATGGCTGCTCCGAATGGACGTATCATGGAATTGCCAATCCTTTCAAACTTCCGCGAAGGTTTGTCGGTATTGGAAATGTTCTTCTCAACTCACGGTGCTCGTAAAGGTATGACCGATACGGCCCTTAAGACAGCTGACTCAGGTTACTTGACTCGTCGTTTGGTCGACGTTGCCCAAGACGTTATCATCCGTGAGGACGACTGTGGAACTGACCGTGGTCTCTTGATCTGTTCTATCGCAGAAGGAAAAGAGATGATCGAGTCTCTCGAAGAGCGTCTCAACGGTCGTTACACTAAGAAAACTGTTAAACATCCAGAAACTGGTGCAGTTATTATCGGTCCAAATGAGTTGATTACAGAAGACAAGGCGCGTGAAATTGTCAATGCTGGTGTGGAAGAAGTGACTATCCGCTCTGTATTTACATGTAACACTCGTCACGGTGTCTGCCGTCACTGTTATGGTATCAACTTGGCGACTGGTGATGCGGTTGAAGTTGGTGAAGCAGTTGGAACAATCGCTGCCCAATCTATCGGGGAACCTGGTACACAGCTTACAATGCGTACCTTCCACACGGGTGGGGTTGCCTCAAATACCGATATCACTCAGGGTCTTCCTCGTGTCCAAGAAATCTTTGAAGCCCGCAATCCTAAAGGGGAAGCGGTTATCACAGAGGTTAAAGGACAAGTTACCGCTATCGAAGAAGATGCATCAACTCGTACCAAGAAAGTCTTTGTTAAAGGTGAAACTGGCGAAGGTGAGTACGTTGTTCCATTTACAGCTCGTATGCGTGTTGAAGTTGGGAACCAAGTAGCGCGTGGTGCTGCTCTGACAGAAGGTTCTATCCAACCAAAACGTCTCCTTGCAGTTCGTGATGTCTTGTCAGTTGAAACTTACCTTCTCGGTGAAGTACAAAAAGTTTACCGTAGCCAAGGGGTAGAAATCGGTGACAAACACATCGAGGTAATGGTTCGTCAAATGATTCGTAAAGTCCGTGTCATGGATCCAGGTGACACAGATCTTCTCATGGGTACCCTCATGGATATCAATGACTTTACAGATGCCAACAAAGATGTCCTGATCGCAGGTGGAGTTCCAGCGACAGGTCGACCAGTCCTTATGGGAATTACCAAAGCCTCACTTGAAACCAACAGTTTCTTGTCAGCGGCTTCCTTCCAGGAGACAACTCGTGTCCTTACAGATGCGGCTATCCGTGGTAAGAAAGACCATCTCCTTGGACTTAAAGAAAATGTTATCATCGGTAAGATCATCCCAGCTGGTACTGGTATGGCCCGTTACCGTAACCTTGAACCACATGCTATCAACGAAGAAGAATACCTTAATCCTCCAGTAGAGGAAGAAGGAAACGAAGAAACAACAGAAGTAGTTGTGGATACTGCCGTTGAAACTGTGGAAGAAACAGTAGAATAAAAGAGAATGAGAGAGCCCTCGGGTTCTCTCATTCTCTTTTCTGAAAACTTTCTCCATTTTTCCATGAAATATGGTAAAATAAAAGAAAGAAGCTGACAAAGGAGACGGGTATGGAACAAACATTTTTTATCATTAAACCAGACGGTGTAAAAAGAGGACTAGTGGGTGAAGTGTTGAAACGTATCGAACAACGTGGATTTACAATTGAAAAATTGGAGTTGCGTACACAGCTTTCAGAAGAGTTAATTGACCAGCACTATCAGGACTTGGTTGGTCAAAGTTTTTACCCACCGATTCGTGAATTTATGACTTCAGGACCGGTTCTTGTAGGTATCATTTCTGATCCCAAAGTAATCGAAACTTGGCGGACCATGATGGGTGCAACTCGTCCAGAAGAAGCTTTACCAGGCACTATTCGAGGTGACTTTGCAAAAGCTGCTGGAGAAAATGAGGTTATCCAAAATGTTGTACATGGTTCAGATTCAGAAGAGTCAGCTAAGCGAGAAATTGCTCTTTGGTTTTAAGAGTGGATTGGCTCAATCAATTGGTTAAAAGCTCATTTGAATAGAAAGTATAGTCAATTAGTTTAAGACATAACGCATGATATCAAACTTTTTAGTTTTTGATATGGTGCGTTTTTTGATTAAGTGACTATTAGTTCGTCTCGCTCCGTTAGGTGCGAGACAAAAAAACACCCGCTATGCGGGTGCGCGTCGAAGGTTATACCAAAAAAACTCCAAACGCGATACAATAAAGGTGTTCAAGCCAATTGTAAAGCGAAAGGAGAAAAATATGGCACAAAAGGTTCTTTTGTCCTGTTCTTGTTTCAATTGACTATATTTCTATACTTTTTCTTCCTTTCTCTGTGAAAATCGCAAGTTTTTCCCACCTTTTCTCAATACTGAAACAATATCTTTCCAGAACTTCAATAATTTCTTTTTGTGTTAAATCATTATTTAACTAAATCTTTGGAGGCAATACGTTTTCAAAGCGACTTTTTTACCATAGGTTTTGAGCCTTCAACACAGATTACTAAGCCAAAAATGCTCTAAATTTTTGAAATTCTAACAAATTCCACTCAACTTTATCATCATCTTTGACTTTCACAATATCTTCCTCAAAATAACATGGAATAAAGATAGTTTTCTTTTGAAACGGTTGTAGGAGGAAAATCTCTCCTACACTATTATTGATTCTGAGAGGAAATTGCAAAATATCATCTACCAAATTTTCAATTATTAAGATTTTTTGCAGTTTATCTGAATTAGAATCGCAAGGCTTCTCAATAATATAATTGTCGAATTTTTTCATTCTAACTTCCTCTCTACTATTTCTTCCTTAAGAAAAAGTTACCTCAATATTAATAAAGTACAATTCTAAATTAACTCCAATTCTTGATTCATGATAATATTTCAGTAACTCATCGTGCAATTAAAAACAAGGATTTTTATTTCAGACGATCCATCGTGAACACTTCATCAGCCATCTCCCAAATTGCCGGATTATGTGTTGCGATAATGATTAGCCTATTATCATCTCGAAGAGATAGCAAAATCTCCATAATCAACTGAGAAGTTGCTGGGTCTATTGAAGCTGTTGGCTCATCTGCCAGAATAAAGGGTGGATTCTTTAAGATAACTTTTGCCAAGGCAACCCGTTGCGATTCTCCGCCCGATAACTCAAAGATGCGCTTATCTAGGTTAAGATAAGCCAGGCCGACCTGTTCTAAAGCCTGCTTCTGCCTCAACCGCTGTTCCGACCGACTCAACTTTTGACCAATGAGACCTAGCTTAAGGTTTTCTTCAATACTTTGGTTTTCAATTAAGCCAAAGTTCTGGAAGAGGTAGCCCAATTCGTGACGGAAAAAATCACTCGATTTATAATTGGCCAAGTCTTTACCTCGGTAAAAAATCGTCCCATCATAAGGTTCTAATTTCCCAATCATGTTCATCAAGGTTGTTTTTCCGCTACCACTTGAACCAATTAAGGCATAGACTTTTCCAGCCTCAAATGTCATTGAAAGATTCGAAAATAACTTTCGTTCTCCAAAAGATTTACTCACCTGTTTAAGTTCAATCATATTAACCTCCCTTCAAAACAAGCATGGACATCTTGTTTTCTTTCTGCATTTGGACATGTAACTGTAAAAGAGATAGACCAGTAAAGAGTAACAAGACTAAGAAAGCAACTCCTATCTCTACCTGAAGAAATACACTCGCAACAAATCCCAGTAAAAACACACCCAGTTGAGCAAAGAGATAAGTGCGATGGATTTCTAAGAACCTGAGACCTGCAATGCGTTTGATAAAAATGGCACGTCTAAATTCTTCAAAGTAGAGCCTATTCATAGTGTTAAACAGCAAGATTGAAGTTGCAATCCCAAGCACAGCTCCTGCTAGCATTACCCAACGTTCCCTCTGGATATTATCCAATAATGTGATGTAGTTGTGGTAACCTGTTTGCATTTCTGAGACCCAATTTTCAATGCCTTGTCTCTGGATAAGCTCCTGGGCATCAGACAATTGATTAAAGAGAACGTAGTTCTGTACTGCGTCTATCCAAAACAAAATGGACTGTGGACCAGTTGATTGGGGTGTTATAACAATGATGATTGGATCTTTCAAAAACTGCTGGTAAGAAATAGGGGTCGTATTATACACAAAACGATCCTGACCTGATTCTAAATAACCTACCGTAGCAGTCATTTGCTGTCGTTCATCTTGACTAGACATGCGACTGGTTAAGTCGTCTTCAAAAACAGATTTATAATGTTCTTCCTCTGAACGGAGGTGTTCAGGCAGCAATAAGACAAACTCCCCTACATTAAGGTGATTCATCTTTTGCTTAATAGTTGTATCTACAGGAATGTTTTGACGCTCCAAGTAATGCGGTGTGACGATAAGGACATTGCCATTCGGGCTGTAATCGTGCCATTCTGTAGAGGTTGTCAAGTTTTTGGAGGAAGCCATGCCATTTTGCAAAGTACGGTCAATTAACTGGTGTCTAGATAAGAAAGCCTTTTGTTCTGAAACAGCCAGATCCATCAATTGATACCAAGTTCTGAGTTTCCTTTGAGCTTGTTCATCAAAACCAGGACTCGTTCCTTCACGGCTGATTGATAGGGTAATCAGTTGTCTTTCCTGACTCCAAACCTCTTGTCCAATCCGATGCTGTTGCCAGGCTTGGGAATACTTTAAGCTACTCCCTATTCCCAGCGTTACAATAATAATCGCTAACAGTTGACCGATTAAAATCAAACTAATGATTCCTCTGACAGGCACTTGCCCTTTTATAATCTGCATCAGGTGTATCTTTTTTATCCCAACTGCGAAGAGTTGAGCGAAAAACAGGGAGATCGACAACAAGATGAGATTATAACTGAGCAAGCCTGCTCCTATGGTCATTAGGGATTGCGTTGGAAGCGACAGAATTTTTTGCATAAGAATGGCGAGCACGCCAGCTAAACTGAAACCAACAGCTATCCCTTTCAAATCCTCACCAACTGGTCTAAGGAAAATGGACCACCGTTTCTCTCCTGAAATGAGGCGAATGCCCGATGACCGTAATTGGCTAATTTGACTAATTAAAGTCAGTGCTACAAAGGTTAAGATGAAAATCAATAGACTGATTAACTGAAATCCGTTACTAAAGATAGCCATTAACGTAGATAGTTTAGATGGAATTGTCAGGTGCATGTTAGTCAAGCCAAGTTGACTTAGCTCCTCCCTTAGCAAGTGAATATCTAGGTGTCCATCGAATACAAAATAGTTTGTTTCAACACTACTACTTTGAGCATCTTCTAGATTTTTTTCCTGAAGCCCATCAGGCAACTTTCCGTCCCCAAAGGTCGTATAAGAAAAAACTGTAGTACCTTCTGAGTTAGGATCTTGGTGTTGAATCGCAATAAAGCTATCTGTTTCTTCTGCTAGTTTTTCCAAGCGTGTAGCAACATGCTGAAAAGTTGTTTCAGGGGAAGAATCACGTACAACAACGTTGGGGTAATAATGGGAGACATATGTATCAGTCCAAATGGTAAATACCCAAACAAAGAACAAACTAGCAAGCAGGTTGGATATGAGTATAAATAATTTTTTCATAGTGCATTCCTTATTCTAAAACAGAGGGCAGAAATACTCCTGCCCTCTATAAACTAACAAGCTTACTGAACTATTGATAGAAGTAACCGTATCAAGTGCTAATAATGGTTGAGTTAATTTACAAGAACTGACTCCAGTGAAATAATCCTATCACATTGCCGTGCTTGCTCCATGTTATGCGTAACAACCAAAATTGTTTTACTAAATTGATCTCTCAAAGTTCGAATCAAATCGAATGCTTTTTGAGACATTTCAGGATCTAACGATCCGGTTGGTTCATCTGCTAGGACAATATCTCCGGGCTTTAAAATAGCTCTCACAATCGCAATTCTCTGCTGTTCACCTCCCGATAATTCATTGACTTTACTATTTAACCGATTTTGTAGACCAACAAATTCTAGCGTTTCCTTGATTCTCTGCTCTTTCTCCTGTCTAGAGAAATTCGAAAAAGTCATGGCAAGCATCAGGTTATCTTTCACACTAGATGTAGAAATGAGTGCATTGGATTGAAAAAGATAGTTGATGACATTCCTTCGATAATGAACTGCTGATTGCGAATTTACCTTAGGCAAAACTTTTCCGTTGATTAGGATTTTACCACTGTCAACAGTATCCAATAGTCCAATCATATTGAGGATAGTCGATTTTCCAGAACCAGAAGGTCCTACTAAAGCTACAAATTCATTTTCCTCAATATCAAAGCTTAAGTCTTTGAAAATTTCTCTTGAACCAAATTGTTTTGATACATTTTGTACTGAAATTCTAGACATGAGATTACTCCTTAAATGATTGTATGATACTCTCTCCTTCTTTACGGAACAAACTGAAGTAAAGAAGCATTATCTGAAAAGCAAATGTAGCTAGTGTCATGACTATTCCCAACTTAGAACCCACCAAGATAGAAACGATTAGTTCCATCACAGAAAAACTAATAATGAGAGAAACCACACCAATATATCTTTTCCATGGTGAGAATCCCATAAAGTATTGAACATACAATTTTTCTTCAAATAACAAGCGGTACATTAAGACAAAACTCCAGAAAATAGCCATCATCGTAATGATGATAATCGCTATAATCGTGCCGAAAAGATAAAATGTATAACTCAGATCTTTTTGAAGACCATTGATAAAGTTCTTGACAGTTGTAAAACTCAACCGATTATCCGTTAAATCTGGAAATTCTGTTTCTAAAACGGACACTACCTGTTCCATTGTTTCCCTATCACGAATCTTCAAAAGACCATTATAGCCGCTGACAACTAAGTTTGCCGACTCCATGAAATATAGATTCTCTGGTGTTGAGACAAAAATAACTGGATTCTCACTAGTTGTACCATAAGAAATGGAATCTGACCAAGTAAATATTGGTCGAGACGGTTGGTAAACCTTGAACATAAATTTCGGATTTTCTGTGAAATTAGTTTGTAAATCTCCCGGTTTTACAGTGACACTTTCCTGTAAATAAGCCTTCATCGCCTCAAGTTCTTCTGTATTGAGCGTGTTAGGTAGAAGATAAAGTCGAGTACCATTCCTCATCTCTAGCAACTCCTCATCACTTAGGGGAATACCTAACTCTTGCAGGTAATTATAGGAGAATTTCAAATACCAAAATGGTTTTTTAGGGACATGTTGGTATGTCCCATAGACTGCATCAAGGTACTCCTGATTAAGAAATTTTCCTTGGGCAATATAGACACCTGGAAGCTCAGATATACGCTGGTAAAAGTTATACATACTACGCTCAAGGGAATTTGTAGTTCCTGCATATGTACCTACATCATCTCCCTCAACAAAGCTGGAGATAACGTACATATCTTCAACATTTTTCCACTCCCTAGATACTTTCATATTATCAATAAACTGATTCGTTGGAGCATCTAAAGAGTAACTGACTGCGATTAACAAACCAGCTACCAAGGTATAGAATAACAAGCAGGTTACCATTAAAGGCTTCATTGGTAATCGTTTATGAATTGCGGCTAATGGAGAAACCGAATAAACAATAATCGTTGGAATAATGAATATCAATAGTAGCAACAAGACTGAGAGGCTGACTCCAGCAAAAACTAGAATAAACGATGATAAACCAAAACTAGACCAGCCTGACAACAACCAACTACATAAAGAGATAATTGGAATAATGTAGATTGAAAATAGTAGAGAATTTTTGAAAAAAGCAGACCATAATTCTTTTCTATCCCATCCTAAAAGAATCAATGTTCCGAAATGTTTAAAGGATTGAAGAACACAGATTAAGAATAGAATCAGTAAAATGAAGGCATTTACTAAGATGCTGATAGCAAGTATTATTCCCCAAATTCCCTGATCAGTACTACTTCCAAAACTTTCTTTTGTCAAATCCTCAACAGAAATACCTGACATCTTTGAAAGATGCAACAGAAAGTTATCTCTTGAGACAGCATCGTGGAGACCATTGATATGGTATATCCCATTGATCGTATTAGTGTTTTGAAAAGTATAATCTAATCGTTCAATGACTACAGGTGTGCTAAATAATAAATCTGGAAGCTCGTAAAGCATATTATTTGAGCCTTTGTCAAGTCCAATAGTCATACTATTATCACTATGAGATAATAAATCTGCAAATTGTTGTTGTGAGACTACTATTTTACCCGTACTTTCAAAATCTGAAAAACCAGCAGAGCTGCCAAGGATGTCTATATAAATCCTATTTAGACCTTCTCCTGTATCACTACTTTCAGAACGTTTTGTCCATATGGACAAGTCACTCTGTTCTAAAAAATAATTAAATACATCTTGTGATTGCTCTTCTGTTAACTTCTGAAGATAAACTGTTACAGTTTCGGAATGATGATTATAACTCTGCCATGACTGTTGATACTGTAAACCTGCTAAAAAAATTGCCACCAGAGCAAGTAAGACACTCTGGATGGCAATCAAAAACAGGATTAAGTATTTCATTTTACCTAATAACATGTTTTTGTATGTCATAGGTACTTACCTACAATTCCAGTAACATTCAGCTGTAGCAGTTCCGATGAATTTAGAAACACGTGCTTCTACTCCAGGTGATTGCCAGCCTGAGAATGCCCCGTTAGCAGTTGCTGAGTGTTCGTAAACACTAGACTGAACATTTGAATAGCTCCAAAGGCCAGCAGTACGACCATAATCCCAATAAACTGCAGTACCTTTATACCAAACTGTTGCAGCTGAAACAATCGAACCACCTGCACCAGCTAAAGTCAGTGCAAGTAAAGATGTTGTAATTATTTTTTTTATGCTTTTCTTCATCGTAAAGCCCTCATTTCTTTCACTTAAAATCTAACAATAACAATGACTGCATTTAGAAATATCAACAAATCATACCCTAGTACATCGGAATCCCTTCTTTCTAATTAAAAATTAGATAAAACAGAAATACTATATAGTTAATAGTATTTTCATCATTTAATCAACTAATCAGCCTTCCCAACATCAAGACCATTGGACTTCTTTTGCGATTGCACTCGAATCTCCAATTGTTTATTCTTCTGAATAAACTGTTGGTAAGGAATTGTATTACTAAACATAAAAACACCTAGCAATGCAAATGTAACTAATTTTTTAATTCCACGTTTTTTCTCATGCAATGAAACCCCTTTCTTTTTATTCTAACAGATATATTTTATTTAGTCAAGTATTTTTATGTAATTTTTAACTTTTTTTTCTTGTTATTACCATAAAGAATTATTTATTCCTTTAACTTGCTATTTTGAACTAAAAACTTTATAATGAAATTAGGCAAATAGGAAGGTTTATTATCTTTAATGAATACACTCGCAGAGAAATTCAGATTGAAAAGAAAAGAGTTGAGACTCTCCCAACAAACTCTTGCAGAAGGAATTTGTGAACAAAGCCAGATTAGTAAAATTGAAAGAGGTCATTTTATTCCCTCCGCAGACTTGTTATTCAAACTCTCTCAACGACTTGAAGTCCCTTTGGATTACTTTTTCAATGAACAAATCGAAGTTAAGTCTAACCTCTCTAATTTCAAACATCTATCTGCTCGCCTATTAGATGACAGAAATTATGACGATTTAGAATATCTTTATAAAATAGAGGTAGAACGAAGCACTTTTCTAACATTAGAAGACCGAACTTACCTTGAATGGATTAAATCTATAATTGACTTCTATCAATACGACAGTAAGTGTGAGTCAATTTCGTCATTGGAAAATATATTATTAAAAGTCTCTTCAAATACTCTGATTTATTTAAAGGCCTTGAATACTCTATCTAATTTCTATTCCTTAGTGGGTCGTGAACAAGAATATGAGGCAAACTACTCTCATTTGATGGAGTTATATCAGACAAAAAATTTTGAGCATCAAGAGTTTTTATTTGGCTACATCAGAGTTCGTTACAATTACGCTCACTACCTAGTATCAAAGGAAAAATATAATGAAGCCATCCAAGAAGCTCTTGAGACTATCGAACTCTGTAAAGAGAGGCAAACAAGTTACCAACTAGCTCCCCTGCTCGTTCTCATTGGAAATTGTGGAACACAATTCCTTGGCAAAGAACAAGTCAAAAATTATTATATAGAAGCAAGAGAGCTATGCAAGATTTATAACAATCCTTTAATGTTGATGAAGATAGAAAATTATTTGAAGGAACTAGATGCTGTTTAGTTTATCTTGATATTGGAGTGTTACTTAAACATTAAATAGCCTGTAAGGCTGATAGTTAGATTAATACTATCAGCCTTATGATTATGTGACTATTAGTTCGTCTCGCTCCGTTAGGTGCGAGACAAAAAAACCACCCGCTATGCGGGTGCAGTTCATTCAACACCTGATAGTATGCGTTTTTTAGGGTTTTAAAGACTGATTGCTCAGTCTCTTTTTCATTATAATTCAGTTATAATTTAATCTTATTTGAGAAAGTGGGTGATGCTATTCTCTAATAAGACTATGATATTAATTTTTGATAGTACTTCCAGAAATTATAGATCCCCTTTCATCCCCAATTTCTATTTTCAAGTGTCTGTACTATATAGTGTGTTCTAAATTCACTATATCTTGTTAGGGGTTGAGTAGAATCATTGATAACAGACTGTTACAAATCTAGTTAGCTGTATGATTTATATTTATCTATTTTTCTAGTAACCAATCTATGATATTTTTCTTCTCAATTCCATTGTAATTGGCTGTTGGCTGAATCGTATCCATTGTTAATAGATACTTGGGGAATTGATCTTTAATGGCTTCTAGTGGTCTAAGTTCTCTTTCTAGTGTTTCAGGAGCAAGTGTTGTTTCACTGACTTGATAATAAGCGTAGTGACCAAGATCAGTTACAACAACAAAATCAACCTCATATTTATCTAAATTACCAACATATACTTGTGAATATCTACGTCTTAATTCCAAATATACCATATTTTCCAAGATATGCCCAATGTCTTCCTTGTGGTCTGGTAATAAGAGATGTCGTAAACCTAAATCAACGGGATAATATTTTTCTAAGCGTTGCAATAATGCTCGACCTTTTACATCAAAACGTGGAACGGAATAAAAAAGCAAACTATCTGTCAAAGTCGTCAAATAATTTTCCAAAGTATTATGGGAGATTGAAACGTTTTGGCTGACCAGGGTATTACGAATCTTATTTGTTGATATTAAGCTACCTGTACTACTGAGAAGGGTTCGGACAATGCGCTCAATAATAGTAGGATTTGGATTTCCCAATCTAGTGACAATATCATTTAACAGTATGGAGTTATATATTCCTCTGAGATAGTCAATTTTTTCAGCGTAAGATGATGTTTGTAATAAGTAAGGGAAAGCACTAAAGAGATAATTGTTAAAAATTTCTGTTGTATTCAGATTTTCTGTGAGAGATTGACCTGATAGATATTCTTCAAATGACAAAGGAAGAACCTCTATCTCAACATACCGACCAGTTAAGTTTGTTGCTAATTGGCTGCTCATAAAGTAGGCGTTTGATCCAGTCAAATAGAGGTCAACATTTGGTAGGATGAATAGGCTATCTGCAACTAGTTCAAATTTTTCAACATGTTGAATTTCATCTAAAAAGATATAGTATGTTTTCTCCCCAACTAACTGCTCTTTTATATAAGCGAATAATGTTTGAAAATGTCGCAGATCATAGTAACTCAAATCTTCGAAATTGATGGATATAATCTGATCCTCGTCTACCCCAGTTGCTAGTAACTCTTCTTTATAGAGTTGAAAGAGAACAGATTTACCAGCTCGTCTAACTCCACTAACAACTTTGATGATTTGTCGGTCACGATGTCTTCTTAGAAAGTCTAAATAATGTGGTCTTTTAATATAGTTCATAATGGTTACCTCAAAAATAGTATAATACAAATAGATGTTATTTTCAAATATTTAGAAATAATATTTAATTTGTTTGATTGTTTCTAAGTATTTAGAAATATAGTAAAATGAACCAAAAATAGTACACAATGTGGTATAATCTTTTATGGCATATTCAATAGATTTTCGTAAAAAAGTTCTCTCTTATTGTGAGCGAACAGGTAGTATAACAGAAGCATCACACGTTTTCCAAATCTCACGTAATACCATTTATGGCTGGTTAAAGCTAAAAGAGAAAACAGGAGAGCTAAACCACCAAGTAAAAGGAACAAAACCAAGAAAGGTTGATAGAGATAGACTTAAAAACTATCTTACTGACAATCCAGACGCTTATTTGACTGAAATAGCTTCTGAATTTGGCTGTCATCCAACTACCATCCACTATGCGCTCAAAGCTATGGGCTACACTCGAAAAAAAGAACCACACCTACTATGAACAAGACCCAGAAAAAGTAGCCTTATTTCTTAAAAATTTTAATAGTTTAAAGCACCTAGCACCTGTTTAGATTGATGAAACAGGATTCGATACTTATTTTTATCGAGAATATGGTCGCTCATTAAAAGGTCAGTTAATAAGAGGTAAAGTATCTGGAAGAAGATATCAGAGGATTTCTTTGGTTGCAGGTCTAACAAATGGTGAATTAATCGCTCCAATGACTTACGAAGAGACGATGACGAGTGCCTTTTTTGAAGCTTGGTTTCAGAAATTTCTCTTACCAACATTAACCACACCATCGGTTATTATTATGGATAATGCAAGATTCCATAGAATGGGGAAGCTAGAACTTTTATGCGAAGAGTTTGGGCATAAACTTTTACCTCTTCCTCCCTACTCACCTGAGTACAATCCTATTGAGAAAACATGGGCTCTTTTGTCCTGCTCTTGTTTCAATTGACTATAAATCGCTATAAGAAAAAATCATTTTATTGGTATAAAGAAGTGATTGAAAGTAATGGCGAAACGTTAGATAATTAGTTCATAAAAAAACAAGTTTAGATCCTCATCTAAACTTGTTTTTTAAAAATTGAAGGATGATTTTGGAGGATATGAGATGACATTGATTATTCATGTATATTATAAGGGTGATGGAGATAGTGAAATAAAGTTTGCAAGAGAAATGCTTGATAGTGGCCTTGTTGAAGAAATTAGAAATCAAAAAGGTAACTTGAAATACGAATATTTTTTACCAATTGAAAAAGAGTGAACTATTCTCCTTATTGATCAGTGGACAAATCAAGAAGCTTTAGATAAACATCATCAATCAAAGACAATGCAGAAAATCTTAGATTTAAGAAAAAAATATCACTTGCAGATGCAAGTTGAACGTTATATAGAAGATGATTCTGGGATACCAGAAAGCGATAAGTCGTTTATAGACATGGGGGATTAGAATTATTGTGAGAGTTTTTGTAGTTTGAAAGTATTGCAAATCGTAAAGATATCATTACGAGAATACAAGAAGATATTGTTCTATTTCCATTTGAAATTACTTCTTTCCTTAACAATAAGGAAAAAGAATGCGTTTTAATCTTTTGGTTTGAGGTTTATAATAAGAGTATCAAAGTCAGGAGGAAAAAAGATGACTACTTTTAAAGATGGATTTTTATGGGGTGGTGCTGTTGCTGCTCATCAACTTGAAGGCGGATGGCAAGAAGGTGGCAAGGGAATTAGTGTTGCTGATGTTATGACTGCTGGTCGCCATGGAGTAGCTCGTGAAATTACTTCGGGAGTTTTAGAGGGTAAATATTATCCAAATCATGAGGCGATAGATTTTTATCATCGTTATAAAGAAGACATAGCACTTTTTGCTGAAATGGGATTCAAGTGCTTCCGTACTTCTATTGCATGGACACGTATCTTTCCAAAAGGTGATGAGTTAGAGCCGAATGAAGAAGGATTACAGTTTTATGATAATCTTTTTGATGAATGCTTAAAGAATGGTATTGAACCTGTCATCACTCTATCTCATTTTGAAATGCCTTATCACTTAGTGACCGAATATGGTGGTTGGAAAAATAGGAAATTGATTGATTTCTTTGCTCGTTTTGCAGAAGTCGTATTTAAACGTTACAAAGATAAGGTTAAATATTGGATGACTTTCAATGAAATCAATAATCAAGCGAATTATCAGGAAGATTTTGCACCATTTACTAACTCAGGTATTGTATATGAGGAAGGTGATAATAGAGAAGCAATTATGTATCAAGCAGCACATTACGAATTAGTTGCTTCTGCACGAGCTGTAAAAATTGGTCATGAAATTAATCCAGATTTTCAAATAGGTTGTATGATTGCGATGTGTCCAATTTATCCAGCTACTTGCAATCCTAAGGATATCTTAATGGCAATGAAAGCTATGCAGAAGCGTTATTATTTTGCTGATGTGCATGTTTTAGGTAAATATCCTGAACATATTTTCAAGTATTGGGAACGAAAAGGTATTTCAGTTGATTTTACTGCCCAGGATAAAGAAGATTTACTTGGTGGGACTGTAGATTACATTGGCTTCAGTTACTATATGTCCTTTGCTATCGACTCTCATCGTGAAAATAATCCTTATTTTGATTATCTTGAAACAGAGGATTTAGTAAAAAATAATTATGTTAAGGCTTCTGAATGGGAGTGGCAAATTGATCCAGAAGGTTTGCGTTATGCGTTAAATTGGTTTACAGACCACTATCACTTACCACTCTTTATTGTTGAAAATGGTTTTGGAGCTATAGATCAAGTTGCAGCAGATGGTATGGTACATGATGATTATAGAATTGAATATCTAGGTGCCCATATTCGTGAAATGAAAAAAGCTGTAGTTGAAGATGGTGTTGATTTAATGGGATATACTCCATGGGGATGTATTGATTTGGTTTCGGCTGGTACCGGTGAAATGAGGAAACGTTATGGATTTATTTATGTAGATAAAGATGATAATGGTCAGGGAAGTTATAATCGTTCCCCGAAAAAATCTTTTGGCTGGTATAAGGAAGTTATTTCATCTAACGGCGAATCAGTAGAATAGTGTAAACAAACTGAGGTTATTCTCAGTTTGTTTAGCATATTGGGGTGACATATGATTGGAAGTATTGCAGCAATTTTAACAACATTTGCATTTTTACCACAAGTTTTTCGTGTAGTTAAGACAAAGGATACGGAATCTATTGCTCTAGGCATGTATGTTATGCAAGTTATTGGTATTGCATTGTGGCTTGCTCATGGTATTCGTATAGGTGATTTACCTTTGATTTTAGCAAATAGTGTTTCATTTCTATTTTCAGGAATAATTTTATTTTATAAATTGAAGTATAAATAATTTTTTTCCATATCATTTAGGAAAATGAGGGAATTGTCATTGGAAACGCTTTATCTTATAATGAGATTAGATAACAAATAAGCCAACTTAGCACAGCTTTGATTGGATTTAAGAAAAGGAGAAAATATTATGGCAAAAGCTTTAATTATTTGTGCAGCAGGAATGTCTTCATCACTTATGGCACAGAAAACAACAGAGTTTCTAAAAGGAAAAGGGAAAGATATTGTAGTTGATGCTGTTAGTGCTACTGAAGGAGGGAAAGCTATCGCAGCAGCAGATTTTGATTTATATCTCGTCAGCCCTCAAACAAAAATGTACTTTAAGCAATTTGAAGAGGCTGGTTCTAAAGCAGGAAAACCAGTTGTACAAATACCTCCTCAAGCATATATTCCTATTCCAATGGGTATTGAAAAAATGGCCAATTTGATTCTTGAGAATATTTAATAAACATATAAAATGCCATTAAATATTTAAGTTAAGCTAAATTGTTTTGAGTTTGATATAAACTGATTTAAGTGTATAATATGCTTTAATATATGAAAACCTACGTTTTAGGAGGGAATAAATGTGTTAAACATTAAGGAGAAAGATATCCTTCAATTTTTAATAAAAAATAAGGAGCGTTTTGTTACAAGCAAAGAACTGGCAGAATATTTATCCTGTTCAGATAGAACTGTTCGTAATGCACTGAAACTAATTGAGAAGACCATGATAATTCAAGGCGTCCAGTTGATTTCAAAACAAGGTCAAGGGTATCAAATATTTTTTGAAAATCAAGGCGCTTACCAGGAGTTTAGACAAACTTATGAACTGGAAGAAGACTATACGAAAACTGCGGTTTCAAAAGGTGATGATCGTTTAGTATTTATCTTAAATAAATTATTATTTGAGCAAGTTCCAGTTCTTTTTGATGATTTAGCTGATGAACTTTACGTTAGTCGTTCAACATTATCTCATGATTTCAAAAAGATACGAGTGATGTTATCAGAGTATAATTTGTCTATTGAGAGTAGGGCGAATAAAGGAGTTTATGTCTCAGGCGAGGAACGTGATAAACGACGTTTTATCATGCATTATTTCCTAGAGAATCAATTTTTTAAAACATTACATTGTTATGTGAAATTTAACTTTTTTGATCAAACTGTACCATTAGAAGAATTTGCTAGAATTGTTTTGGATGAATGCCAAGAAGCCAACCTAAAACTATCTGATTTTGTACTACAGAACTTAGTAGTTCACATAGCATTGTCTATGATTCGTTTAAAATCCGGATTTGAAATAAAAAATATAGACTGTCAGATGACTGATGATGCAATAGAGAGAAAGGTTGCTCAAAGAATTCTTTCTAAAGTAAGTGAAGTAACAAATCAGGAATTTCCAGTTCAGGAAATAGACTACATTACTTTGCATTTGTTAGCTAAGAGTCAACAATGTCAAAAAAATCAGAAGAATATTTCTGAAGAAGTTTTAAAAAAATCTTTATTTAAAACATTTCAGGATTTAGGATTAGATGATATGTATAACTTTTCTTCAGATTTCCAACTAATTGAAGGATTGATAACTCATCTAATGACACTACAAGTACGTTTAGAAAGCCGGATTACCTTAAATAACCCTTTGGTAGATGAAATTAAACAGAATTATAGTGATATATTCTTTATGACTAGAGAAATTCTTGCAAATATGGACAAGTTCTTGGAGTGGACAATATCAGATGATGAAGTAGCATATGTAAGTCTTCACTTTTTAGCTGCTATGGAACGTAGCAAAGAGAGTACTAAGTTTAATATTCTTGCTATTTGTGCAACAGGATTTGGTGCAGCCCAAATGTTAAGAAATCGTTTGGAAACGGAGTTTGGGAAGCGAGTAGAAGTTGTTGATGTAATAGGCTACTATGAATTGAATCAAGAAAAACTTAAAGGAATAGATTTTATAGTGTCAGCTGTTGATTTATCAAATCTATATTTTCAAATCCCAGTTTTTAAAGTTAGTGTGTTTCTTAAAAGTGATGAGATGGAAATGATTAGAAAAGCTATGGATCAGATGCAAGTTTCTAGTTATGTACAATCATCAAAGATTAACAAATTTGAAAACAACGGCTTTAGACAGTATTTTAGTAAAGAAAATTTTTTAATATGTACTGAATCAGACAAGGTAAATTTACTTGAAAAGATGGTTGAGGGTTTATCTGTTGGTGAATCAAATGAGTTTGAACAATCTTTACTTTATGGAATTAAACAGCGCGAAGAATTAAGTTCAGTTGTTTTTTCTGAAAAAATTGCAGTTCCGCATCCTATTCAGCCCTTTGGTACAGAGGGAAAGGTTTCGGTTGCAATTTGTAAAGATTCGCTACTCTGGGATAATCAAAGTTCACATGTCCAGCTAGTATTTCTTCTATCTCCATCAATATATGGGAACGAAGGTTTGGCAACTGTGACTAAAAAGATAGTCTCTCTGACAGAGAATGATGAATTGCAAAATCAGCTAATATCTTGCAATAACTTTGAAGATTTTATTAACATATTTGAGAAGATAAAATAGGAGGTTCATATGAATCAAGAGGAACTGCAGGTTGCAGCATTTGAAATTATCCTGCATTCGGGAAATGCAAGGTCAGAAATACATGAAGCATTTGCAAAAATGAGAGAAGGTAGTTTTGATGATGCAGAAAGTAAATTAAATCAATCAAATGAGATAATTCTTGAAGCGCATCATGCACAAACCAAACTCTTGCAAGAATACGCAAGTGGAGTGGAAATTAAAATTGAAATTATCATGGTACATGCTCAAGATCATTTAATGACCACTATGACATTATTAGAAGTAGCAAAGGAAATGTTAGCTCTTTATAAGAAAGTTAACTAAATATAAGGAGGGAATGATATGGATAGAAAAGAACGACAAAAAATTGAACAACAACGTCGAGAGATGGCTCTAACTAATACTTTTTTTAATCGATATCTTCTTCTACGTTATTCAATAGCACTCTTCTTTTTTGGGAATATTTATTGGCTTTTGAATCAGTTTATTAGTCCCTCGCCTATTATTATTTTCCCCATTATGCTCATAGTATTTTCTATTTTAGCAACTATTGAACAATTTAAACTCTATGGAAATAGGAAAGAAAAGCTGGGAATAACACTAATGTTTGTTAGAATACAAATGCTTATTTCAATAGGATTACTTGTTTTAACTTGGACAAGTTGGTTTACGAATCTTTTTCCGATTTTTGAAAATAACCAAGTAGCACGTTTATTTGTTTTTGTAGTTCTTCTATTAGGTTTAGTTCTGAGTTTGTTAGACATTAGAAGAATTAAAAAAATTTATAAACGAACAGATAAGGCTTATCAACAATTTGTCCAATTGGAAAAGAACTCACTTCGTTTATAATCCTGATCTAGTATCATTTGTATTTGAAACTAGTCTTCAAAAAGTAAAAATTATTATGTTTTATTAAGGAGGTCTATTTATGGATCAACAAAACGGGTTGTTTGGTTTCCTTGAAAACCATGTTATGGAACCAATGGGCAAACTTGCCCAGTTTAAAGTAGTACGTGCTATCACGGCTGCTGGTATGGCAGCTGTACCATTTACTATTGTAGGATCAATGTTTTTGGTATTCAGTATTTTGCCACAAGCTTTCTCATTTTGGCCAATTGTGGCAGATATTTTCTCTGCTTCATTTGATAAATTCACATCACTTTACATGGTTGCAAACTATGCGACTATGGGTTCTCTATCTCTTTATTTCGTTCTATCACTTGCATATGAATTGACAAAAATTTATGCAGAGGAAGAAGAACTCAATATGAATCCTCTTAATGGTGCCTTGCTTGCCTTGATGGCTTTTGTCATGACAGTACCGCAAATCATTTTTGATGGTGGAATGATGAAGGCTGTGACAAGTCTAAAAGAAGGCGCAGTAATTGCAGATGGATGGGCAATGGGAAATGGAGTCGCACGTTTTGGGACAACAGGGATTTTTACCGCAATCATTATGGCAATTGTGACTGTTCTTATTTATCGTATGTGTGTTAAAAATAATTGGGTTATTAAAATGCCTGAAGCTGTTCCAGAAGGAGTTTCTCGTGGATTTACCGCTTTGATTCCAGGATTTGTTGTTGCATTCGTTGTTATCTTTATCAACGGTCTTCTTGTAGCAATGGGAACAGATATTTTTAAAGTCATTGCAATTCCATTTGGTTTTGTATCCAATCTGACTAATTCATGGATTGGTTTAATGATTATTTATCTGTTGACTCAACTACTTTGGATTGTAGGTATCCACGGTGCGAACATTGTTTTTGCATTTGTTAGTCCAATTGCTCTTGCTAACATGGCTGAAAATGCTGCTGGCGGGCACTTCGCTGTTGCAGGTGAATTTTCTAATATGTTTGTAATTGCAGGTGGTTCTGGTGCAACATTAGGCCTATGTTTATATATTGCTTTTGCCTCTAAATCTGAACAGCTTAAAGCAATAGGACGAGCATCTGTAGTTCCGGCCTTATTTAATATTAATGAACCATTAATTTTTGGATTACCTATTATCTATAATCCAGCCTTGGCTATACCATTTATTTTAGCACCAATGGTTACTGCTACTATTTATTACGTAGCGAATTCTCTAAACTTTATTAAGCCAATTATCGCACAGGTTCCATGGCCAACTCCAGTAGGGATTGGAGCTTTCTTAGGGACAGCAGATCTTCGAGCTGTATTAGTTGCTCTAGTATGTGCATTTGCAGCATTCCTAGTCTATCTTCCATTCATCCGTGTATATGATCAAAAATTGGTGAAAGAGGAGCAAAGTATTTAATAAGTAAAAAAGCATATTCGATGATAAAATCCATATAGTTTAAATAATGAGTGTTAACATTAGCAGTGAAGAGATCTTTTTAAGATATTCTTCTCTGCTTTTTCATTTTATTTTTTTGCTATGTAGGGTATGAAGCAAAATAGAAAGTAGTTTGAATAATTGATAAACAGGGAACTGCTGTTACTTTAAAAAAACAATACAATACAGTAAAGTATGTTATCGTAGAATACGATACAATAGTAAAAAAGCAAAAAGAATGCGTTTTATATTTGGGTTTGAGGCTTATAAAATAGGATAAGCGTGCTGAAAACTTAGATATGACAAACAAAATAAAATTTTTAAAAGCTACATAGAAACATGGTATAATGTATCTAAAGGCATGATTCAAATCAAGAATATGATTCTTAATCTCTGTTGCCCCAGAAAGGTCATTAGAGAGGGAAGCTGTGACAGGGGTGCTAGTATCACTCAACATGATACACACATCTAATTTTGTAGAGCTCACGTCTAAACAGACAAAACATTTCATTAAGGAAGGTCTCCTTTCTATTAGATTTGGAAGTTTTCTTGACTATTGTAAGGTTTCCCAGAAACATCTTGTTCCAACATCCTCGCATAAGAGAATCCTTATCACAGCCTGACAGAGCCGCCTGCATCCTACTAGATGCAGAAGTCAAGCTGTGGAAACAGCTAGTGTGTTGGAAGTTTGAACAAGGCTTGGGTAACAGACTTTTTAATGAAGTCCAAGCAACAAGGAGAAAAACCATGAGTCCATTCCATGACTCTATTGTTCTAGAAAACCTTGCAATAGTCAAGTGATAACAAATAAAACTTGGGATTGAAATATACCCATGATTATATATTACGAGGAGGTGTATTATGACGCAACGTATAAAAATAAATACTAAAGTTTTATTATCATATATTCATAATTCTAATACTCCTATTGAATTAATACGTAAAAAATTGCCTAATATAGATAAGTTTTTATCTGGAGATTTAGAACCAACATTCAATCAATTATCAGTACTTTCGAAACTTATTAATGTTCCTACTGGATTGTTAGTACTCAAAGAAAAAATTATACCTATTAGTTTAGATGTTGATTTTAGAACTTTAAATTCACAACGTATATCTGAAATGAGTTCGGAATTAAAAGCTACAATTCTTGAAATGCAAGAAAAACAAGAGTTTTTGAGAGATGCAGTTGAGGATGAATGTTATTTTGTAGGTATGTTTGATTTTAATAGTAAACTTGAAGAAGTAATAGAGAAAGCACGAACTCTTCTGGGACCTGAGATTACTCAAAATCGTTTTAGATATTACAGAAAAGTGCTAGGTAAATTAGGAATATATATTTTTTTAAATGGTAAGTATAAGGATAACACGCATCGCCCGTTAAATGTTAAAGAATTTAGAGGATTTGTTCTGTCTGATAAAAAGGCGCCTATTATTTTTATCAATCAGTTAGATTCTAAATCAGGTCAATTATTCACGCTAATACATGAATTTATTCATGTATTGTTTGGTGATAGTGACTTATTAGAACCTGAAGAGGTGGGTAAGCAAAATAAAAAAGAGGCGGTAATAAACTCGATAACAGCCGAAATTTTAGCTCCAAAATCTTTAATTATAGATATGTTTGATGGAGAGAAAACGATAAAAGATAATTTAGAAATTATTGTAAAGAAAACTGAGGTTAGTAAGTTTGTCATTTTAAGGCGTTTATATGATTTTTCCATTATTTCCAAAGATACTTATCAATCTATAAATTTTGAACTAGAGGAAGAATTTAATCAAATACAAAAACATAGAAAACCTTCTAGTGGTGGCAATTATAGTAATAATCTTAGATTCAGAATTGACAACAACTTTTTTAAATATGTGAATAATGCTGTTCAACAAAATAAGATTACATATACAGATGCTTTTAATATTGTTGGAGTAGGTTATAAAGGATATAAGATATTGAGTAAGGGGGAGGGATAGATGTATTTATTAGATTCAAACATATACATAAATTTTTATGATAGATATTATCGTAAAGAATTTTTCCCAACTTTCTGGCTTAAGTTGGGCAGTATTTTAAATTCAAATGTGGTAGTTCCTAGAATAGTGGTTTCAGAGAATTATCAAAATCCATGGTTTAGGGAGTGGTTAGAGGAAAACTACAAAAAAGATTTAATAGATCATAAATCTTATGCTAGAGAGTGGAGTGAAGTAATTCAATACATTCAAGATAGTCCTTTATATAAAGATACTGCTCTTTTATCGGAAAAAGGCTGGGCAAATGAAAGAATTGCTGATCCATGGTTGATTGCTATTGCTAAAAAAGAGAATTATACAATCGTAACTGATGAAATTAAAAATGTCAATCTTAATGATGTGAACCCTAGCAGGAATGCTAAAGTTCCAGATGTATGTGAAAAACTTAATGTTCAATGTATTTCAATGAACCAATTTTTCAAAGAAATTAGCCTATCTATCTGATGTTAATACTAGACTAAAATCAAAAAACATCTTACATTAGTAGTTATTAATCTTACAAACGAAGAAATACAGAAAATTGAAAAACTCCTAAGAGATTCGTCGTAGGCCAAATATCACAAACGTCTACAGATTATATTTTTGTTCAAAAGAGTTATAAGGAAATCATGGATCTGCTAGATTGCAATAAAACAACTGTTTGGAGGAATTTGAAGAAATATAAGGAGGTAGCATATGTCCTTAGATATAGATAAAGAAAAGATGACAATCATGGGAATAGCTTTTGAAAACAGATCCGTTTTTAAGAGTGTTTGGTATGCTTTAAGTACAAATATGATTGAAGGATGGCGACCTACGGTTAGTGATGTTGAAAAATTACGAGATGAAGCTCTTGCTCTGGGGATGACTTAATGAAGCGCAACTGTTATGAATCTTATGACTATGTTGATCCGGATAATTTATATACCGATCCGGGTTCTTCAGTTCTAAGAAATAAGCAGGAAGGAAAAAAGCATGTGAGCTTGAATATCGTATGATTGCTAGTAAGAGTTTGAAATTATTTATCAATCCTATCTTAGTTAATAGTTTAAAAGTAGTTTGTTTCACAACTGCATAAGCTTAGAAAAGTTGAAAAGTGATAACTCTTTAATAAACTCTTGGTTTGTTAAAAGATATTTTGTCCACTACATTTTTTCAATTGACTATTATTTGTCATAGATATAACAGATAGAACATTGCATTCAGAATAATGAAAAACGCATCAAAAATGGTGCGTTCTGTTTTTATGCTATCATAAAAGGAGGAAAACAAAGTGAAAATTTTTAAGGGAGAGTTTTATCGAATCTCTGTATTAACAGACAAGCTAGTAAGGCTAGAATACTCTCAAACTGGAAGTTTTGAGGATAGAACGACACAACTTATCTATAATAGAGATTTTGGCCAAGTTTCGTTAGATTATATCGAGACATCAAACGTACTAGATATTATGACGGACTATTTTCATCTGCACTTTAATAAAGGAGAATTTAACGCCGAAAATTTATTTATAGAATTAAAAGGAAATTTTGCCGTATATGGTAGTCGCTGGTATTTTGGTGAATCTATTGAAACGTTAAAAGGAACAGCTCGGACTCTGGATGAGGCAGATGGAGCAATCTCGTTAGAAGATGGAATTATTAGCCGAAATGGTATAGCCTTATTGGATGATTCTCAAGGATTTATTTGGGATGAACAGTCTGGTTATATTGAGAGAGAAAATCAAATTGACCTGTATTTCTTTGCCTATGGGCATGATTATAGAGGAGCAATCAGAGACTTTTACCATTTGACTGGTTCAACACCTTTGTTGCCAAGATATGCTTTAGGCAATTGGTGGAGTAGATATTGGCCTTATACGTCGGATGAATACTTGGATTTAATAGACAGATTTGAAACAGAGAACATTCCATTATCTATCGGTGTGTTAGATATGGATTGGCATATCACTGACATTCCAGCTCGTTTTGGAAGTGGCTGGACAGGATATAGTTGGAATAGAAACTTAATACCAAATCCAGAACAGTTATTGCAACAACTTCATGATAGAAAGTTAAAACTCTCCTTAAATGTCCATCCTGCTGATGGTATACGGGCTTATGAAGAAGCTTATCCTCGAGTCGCAAAACGATTGGGGTTAAATGTAGAACTAGAAGAACCTGCTATTTTTGATTTTTTTAATCCATCTTTTAGAGAAGCCTACTTTAAAGATGTTCATTATGAGCTAGAAAAGCAGGGAGTAGATTTTTGGTGGATTGACTGGCAACAAGGGACTCAAGGTATCTTGGATCCACTGTGGCTTTTAAACCATTATCACTATCAGGATAGTTGTAAAAATGCAGAAGGTGGCTTAATTTTATCAAGGTATGCAGGTCCTGGTAGTCACCGCTACCCTGTTGGTTTTTCAGGGGACACTATTATTAGTTGGAATTCCTTAAGATTTCAACCTTATTTTACAGCGACAGCATCAAATATCGGTTATAGTTGGTGGAGCCATGATATCGGTGGGCACATGCTGGGGGATTATGACGAGGAGCTACAAACTAGATGGCTACAGTTTGGTGTTTTTAGTCCGATCACTCGATTACATAGTTCTAGAAGTCCCTTCAATAGTAAAGAACCTTGGTTTTTTTCAGAAACAACATCTAAGATTATGAAGAAATACCTTCGTTTGAGACATCAGATGATTCCATATCTATATACCATGAATGTAAAGACACACGAGGAAGGTGCCCCATTAATTAGCCCAATGTATTATTTCTACCCAGAGAATGATGAGAGTTATAATGTCCCAAACCAATACTTTTTTGGAACAGAACTGATGGTGGCTCCCATTGTAGAAAAGATGGATTTGGCATTCCGATCTGCAAAAGTGGATGTATGGTTCCCTGAAGGTGAATGGTATGACTTCTTTTCAGCGAAAAAGTACACAGGTGGTGTGAAGTT
Source organism: Streptococcus sp. 2154 (assembly GCF_013277255.1). NCBI lineage: Bacteria > Bacillati > Bacillota > Bacilli > Lactobacillales > Streptococcaceae > Streptococcus > Streptococcus sp. 2154. The sequence continues at coordinate 3,837 of NZ_VMMK01000020.1, read as the reverse complement.
AAGTGTTTATAGAGACATTTCGACTATACCTGTGTTTGCAAAAAGTGGTGCAATCATTCCCTTGGTTGGTTCTGAGATAGATATGGGTGTGGAGTTACCTGAAATTGTAGATTGGTATGTATTCCCAGGCAAACAACATTCCTTTGAAATGATTGAAGATCAAAATGGTCAAAGATATAAAACAAGATTATCAATCGATTGGGAAATGGGAATAGTAGAGTTAGCATTACAAGGAGATTCTAGTATCGTTCCAAGCAATAGAAAACATAGAATTCATTTTAAAGGAACGAATGTGTCTATCATTGAATTGCCAAATAAGAATACTACAGCTAGATTTGAATGGAAAGATAATAAAAGGACATCCCTAAATGACGAAGTTTTTAGACTACTAAAGACAGCTTCTCTTCCATATGAATTAAAAGATAGATTGTTAAATCAATTCATCAATGCGAAAAATTCTCATGAGTTAATGAATATCTTGCATCATCAGGATAAGGAATTGAGAGGGCGTTTGTTGGAAATGATATTTACTAGCCAAAACTAATTGAAATAATTAGAAAGTCATTTGTTTAGTGTATATGAAGATTCTGTATGGTATTCGTTATCACTGGTCACATTGAAAATGTGAAATAAGTAGCTACAACATAGACTTTACAACACTTCATGTTTCATATCATGGGGTGTTTTTCTATTTAAGTCAAAGCCAATCAAAAAATCTCACTATTCATCAGGTTAAAGGAAACCTAATCATAGTGAGATTGTGAATTATAGTAGAGTTTGTATCGCCTCTTCAATTTGTTTTGGGTCTGTTTTTGAAGAAAAGCGTTCAAAGACTTGCCCATCTCGACCGATGAGAAACTTAGCGAAATTCCATTCGATTCGTTTTCCTAGTGGGCCGGATTTCTGGTCTTTTAACCAGACATAGAGAGGGTCTGCTTCCTTACCGTTGACCTTAATCTTGGCAAAACGTGGGAAGGTGGTTTGAAAATGTAGGCTACAGAAGGCGTTGATTTCCTCTGCGCTGCCGGGTGCTTGTCCCATAAACTGATTGCAAGGGAAATCCAATATTTCGAAGCCCTGATCTTGATAGCGTTCATAGAGTTCTTGAAGTCCTTGGTACTGGGGCGTTAAACCACATCCAGTAGCAGTGTTGACAACCAAGAGAACTTTCCCACGATAGGCATCTAGTGGAGTTTCTTGATTGTCTTGGTTCAAGACTGAAAAATCGTATAGTGAAGTCATTGCTTGCTTTTCTCCTTCTGATTGGTATTTTTAAGAGTTTTTTCCTCCTGTAGTGATAGAAATCCGTAGGTCAGGGTTCCAAAAATGCTACCGATAATCAGGCCATACATTAGGAAAGGAACACTTTTATCGAATTGCACGAGCAACTTCCCAAAATCTGAAAAGGACATCTGCTAAACGAAGACTTTATGAAAGATGAGTAGGGTAAAGAGGCCAATCTGAATACCGATAAACACAATCCAGCTTCGGAATTTGATTTGGCCTTTGCTGTAGGTTTTGAAGATAATTTCTGACTTGTCATCTTTTTCCAGCTGGAGTTCTTTGACGACTCTTTGAGTTTTTAAAGTAATGAAAAAAATGAGTCCAGAGTAAACGTAGGGCATGGCATAGCGAACGGCTTCTATGAAGCGTCCAAATAACAGATAAAACAAGAAGAGAAAGAAGGAAGAATAAACGATTTGGACCATGGAACGGGCACAGGCTTTGTAGATAATCTCTTGCCGGCATTCATCAAAAGGGCCTTGGATATGAAAGAGATTTCGAAGTAGGCGAGTGGTGAAGTCTTCTTTTTTCATGTTAGTAATCTCCTAGATGAGTGGTTTTACTGACTTTCTTTTACGAATTGATAGAGATAATAAAGATAAGTGATAGAAGAAAGGCTAGCGATAGTCAGCAGTAAATAATATTTCCAACCGCTTGAGATGAGCATCAGTTGTGGTAAAGATAGAATCATAAAGTACAGTGCTAAGTTGAGTATGCGTGTTTTTTGGGAGTCAATCTTTAGATAAGTTAGCCCTTTGTTAAGTGCTGGAATAAAGACTAGCCCGAGGAATATCTCGCTGATTGGCAAGTTCCCTGAAACGATGATGAAGATGAGCAGGGAACTGAACAAAAGATGATAGGTAAGTAAAGTTACTAGTGATTTCATAAGGCACCTCCTAATCCTGGTCTTTTTTAGCTCTTGCAATACGAAGTGAGTCGACAATATGTATCATCACCCCGAAAAAGAAAGCTCCCAGTATAGTTTTAAAAATATGTTTTGTATTTAGAAGAGAACTGATAAAATTTGGATTTTCACTTGTTAGGGTATCAATGAGTGGAATTATAAAAAATATCACTGTTCCATAAATCGAACCTGCTTTCAGACCAGGATAACGTAACTGTTTCTGTTCTTTTTTCATGAGTTTCCTCCTAATCATTATCCTGATTTTTCTTGGCTTTTGCAATGCGACGGGAGATGATAATTTGTATAATCACTCCGAAGAAGAAAGATTGGAGAATACTTGAAAAAATATTTTTAAAAGTGAGAAGAGACTGAAGATAGTCCTGACTCTCACCTAGCAGTATATGGAGAAGAGGGGTTGAAAAAAACTCATTAATCCATAGAGTAGACCTGCTTTCATACCAGGGTAGTGTAGTTGCTTGCTTTCTTTCTCGCTCAGCATATCTGGATCAATAGCTGTAATCCCTGTTTTTTTGGTTTGGGAGAGCACATAGAGAGCAGAAATCATCGAAATGCCGAATACCACAAGAGGATAGCCGATAGCGACAATTTGTGGGTATTTATAAGCGAGGACAAAGGGGATGAGATTTCCAAATGTCATCAGATAAAAGAGGATGATAAAGACTTGATTGCCAATACGATCAGCCTCGCGTCGTTTGTGTTCATCAAGTGGTCCTGAAATGCCATAAATGCGTTTGATCAGTTTTTCCGTGAAGGTTTCTTTTTTCATAAGTTTGCTCCTTTTTTAAAAATTATCCTCCCAAAAGAGACTGTTGAGGTCAGTTTGGAGGCTGCGGGCGAGATTGAGACAGAGTTCCAAGGTTGGATTGTACTTGTCGTTTTCAATCATATTGATGGTCTGTCTCGAGACACCGATATCCTTGGCTAGTTCTAGCTGGGAAATGCCCAGTTCCTTGCGAAATTCTTTCACACGATTCATCTGGTCTCCTTTCTGATTTATGTCGTATATATTTGATTATATTATATTCTTTTAAATATAAAGTGTCAAGTATTTTTGACATATTTTTGAAGAAATAGTAGTCTCCTTGTCCGATTATCACATTAAAATGAAAGCTCTTCTAGGCATAAGAAAACACCTCTGAGTTATACTTGTTGTTCAATCACAAACACAAGAAAGGCACAGAAATGCAAAACCATTATACTACAAAAGCCAAACATTTGACAATCGATAACCGTCGCTTAATCGAACGATGGAAAAAGGAAGGGAAATCAAATAGAGAAATTGCCTTTCTGCTTGGAAAAGTTCCTCAAACTATCCACACTGAAATCAAGCGTGGGACAGTCCGACAATGTCTTGGAAAAGGGTGCTTCAAAGAGGTTTATTCTGCCGACTATGCTCAACAGTCTTATGAAAACAATCGCAAGCGCTCGGTCAAGAAATCAAGCTTGACCAAGGAACTAAAGGAAAAGATTCTCCACTATCATAACCAAAAATTTTCGCTTGATAAGAAACAGGCTAGCACCAACTTTAAACCTGCTGGTCAATCCATCGAACAGCGGCCTGAAGCTATAAATCTTCGCTTGGAGAATGGGCATTATGATACTCAATCATTTTCAAAAAGCAACCTTGT
>NZ_VMMK01000002.1:0-1232 GCF_013277255.1 Streptococcus sp. 2154 | reverse complement strand
CGAGAAAATTCAACAGTCTCCTTTTAGTTTTGGTTTTGTGTTTGATAATCTAGATCCCTATCTTTCAAAGTCCGATATTGGGACAACTTGGACTCTCTCGTTTGATTATAAACTCGATGAAGTTGATGGTTCTTTTCCTTTCCGCATGATGCATAATGGTGGGAATGGCTTTGGTATAGAGGGACAAACAAAGTCCACTGCGACTAGGGAGTGGCAGCGATTTAGGCTTACAGGTCCGGTATTTTTTAAAGAGGATGCGCCCTCTGAATCCAAGCTACAGATGATCCTATTCAATTCAGATTTAGGATACGGAGGAACTCTTTTCATTCGTAGGATTAAACTTGAAAAAGGTACCCTAGCGACAGACTGGAGTCCAGCGCTTGAAGACACCAATGGTCTCATCACACAAGCTAAGGCTAGCTTTGAGCGAACAGCGCAGGAATTGCGAACGGATTTGTCGGCTGTTCAGGCCTATGTTGCTCAAGATGGTCAAAGACAGGAAAGCTTACAGCGCTATACTCGTGAGGAGAGCGCGAGACAAGCAAGAGCAGTTCGTGAGCAGATATCCAGAGATTATGTAGGGAAATCAAGCTATCAAGAAGACGTGGAGGGGATTCATCGGAGAATTGAAGGAGTTAAAACGAGTGCGAATAGAGAAATAACTAGCCAAATAGCTAGCTATCGTCAATCTGCCGACGGGACATTTAGGGATATTTCAAGCCAAATAACAACTTATAAGCAGGATATGACCAGGAACATTGCGAACCTATCCCATCAACTGGCAGGTAAGGTAGAGACTACTGACTTCCAGCGTGTTAAGGAAACCAGTGAACTTTACGAGCGGATTTTGGGCAATACTGAAAATGGAATTGCGGATAAGGTTGCTCGCATGGCTATGAGCAATCAACTGTTTCAGGTTGAGGTTGGGAAATATAGTGTAAGCGGCCCTAACCTCATTAAGAATAGTGATTTTAAAAATGATACGAATAAATGGGGCTCAACTCAAAATTTAGGAAGATTGGTTAAGCATAGCTTTTATCACAACGGGCAGAAAAACCTTATGCGTTTAAGCAATGCAACTAAAAACAAAAACTTTTTGTCTAGTCACCGTTTTAATCTTGAACGAAATACTGACTATGTACTGAATTTTAGAGGATTTAACAACAGTGCTCTAGCAAGCTATGATGTTTATATTTTGGGACGAAGAGCAGACGAGAGCGATGGATTCACAA